>WIJN01000100.1:0-642 GCA_009496085.1 Streptococcus mitis
TTAAAAGCGTAAATGTTGGCAAATGTAGGCGTAGGCTTCCTATTCGCCCCCTATTTTGCTTTGTTTCGTACTGGACGACTTAAAACACCACGGATAAACTAGAAGCCTTTGGAAACGATTCTGGGGGCTTTTGTGATTTGAGAGATAATAAGTATTATTCCTTTACAGTACGTGTAATACGTGTTATAATAATGCTGTCAGGAGGTAAAAGCGCTATGCCTATGACACAAAAAGAGATGGTCAAACTCCTTACTGCTCATGGTTGGATAAAAACCAAAGGCGGTAAAGGCTCCCACGTAAAAATGGAGAAGGAAGGGGAAAGACCTATCACAGTCCCTCATGGTGAACTAAATAAGTACACTGAAAGAGGGATAAGAAAGCAAGCAGGACTGTAATGAAGGCAGTCCCCCGCTTGTCTTTGATTTTGGAGGTAAACTATGCTTGTCACTTATCCAGCTTTATTTTATTATGACGATACAGACGGAGCAAACGCCCCTTATTTTGTCACTTTCCCAGACTTTGAGCATTCAGCAACCCAAGGCGAAGATATGGCTGACGCTATGGCAATGGCTAGCGACTGGTTAGGTATTAACCTAGCGGATTATATCGAGAATGGGCGAGATATTCCCACTCCTACCCCTA
>WIJN01000101.1:0-639 GCA_009496085.1 Streptococcus mitis
GGTTTTGTTCCCAGTAACTGGGCTAGTTCCTGACGGGCTTCTCTCAAGAGTTTGCCGGCTTGACGACCATGACCATGAATACTAGAAGGATTTCCGTGGGTTTCTTGCATAACCTTGGTCATAGCTGAAATAGCAACTGCTGACATGGGAGTCGTTGCAGCATTGTCCAAATAAATCAAAGAATCACCTTATTTCTTTTTGTTGTAGGCAAAGAGTGGGCTGACTGGTTTTCTTTCGTGGATACGGACGATGGCATCACCAATTAACTCACTAGCAGTGATGTAGCATACGTTTTTTGGAGTTTTTTCTTTTGTTGCTACTGAATCAGTCACAAGAATTTCTTTAATATTAGTATTGTCAAGAAGTTCAGCAGCACCTTCAACGAAGAGACCGTGGCTAGAAACAGCATAAATTTCTGTAGCCCCTTCACGTTCAACGATTTTAGCAGCTTCAGAGAAGGTACGTCCTGTATTTAAAATATCGTCAATCAAGATGGCTTTCTTACCTTCAACATCACCAATAATATAACCTTCGTTGCGACTTGCATCGTCTTGAGGGTAGTCGATAATGGCGATAGGAGCATCAAGATATTCAGCCAGACTACGAGCACGTTTTACCCCTGAATTTTTAGGGCTAACG
>WIJN01000102.1:0-634 GCA_009496085.1 Streptococcus mitis
GTCGGGCTCATAACCCGAAGGTCGTAGGTTCAAATCCTGCTCCCGCAATAAGGCTCGGTAGCTCAGTTGGTAGAGCAATGGATTGAAGCTCCATGTGTCGGCGGTTCGATTCCGTCTCGCGCCATTTTTACTTATAGCATGTATGCGGGTGTAGTTTAGTGGTAAAACTACAGCCTTCCAAGCTGTTGTCGCGAGTTCGATTCTCGTCACCCGCTTTGAACTTTGTTCAAATTACCAAGTTTTTAACTTGGGCGCGTAGCTCAGGTGGTTAGAGCGCACGCCTGATAAGCGTGAGGTCGGTGGTTCGAGTCCACTCGTGCCCATTAATAGGAGAATTACTCAAGAGGCTGAAGAGGACGGTTTGCTAAATCGTTAGGTCGGGTAACTGGCGCAAGGGTTCGAATCCCTTATTCTCCGTTTGAAAGAGAGTTTATAACTCTCTTTTTTAGGCTCTTTGTCAAGTGTAGTGGGTTGAAGAAAAGCTAAGCTCGAGAAAGGACACATTTCGGCTCTTTGTCAACTGTAGTGGGTTGAAGAAAAGCTAAGCTCGAGAAAGGACAAATTTCGTCCTTTCTTTTTTGATATTCAGAGCGATAAAAATCCGTTTTTTGAAGTTTTCAAAGTTCCGAAAACC
>WIJN01000103.1:0-633 GCA_009496085.1 Streptococcus mitis
TACAATAGCTGACATCCCTGAGCTAGTAGCTAGGGCATAGTCTGCTGACTCAATAGCCGCCAAGACTTCTTCCGCCTTACTACGAGTTGGGTTTTTGGTGCGCGTATAGTCAAATCCAGTAGATTTACCAAACTCTGGATGCTGATAGGTCGTTGAAAAATGAAGCGGTGTCACCAATGCACCTGTCGCTTCATCTGACTTAATACCCGCCTGGGCCAAAATTGTGTTAATGTGTAATTCCTTGCTCATACAATACCTCCAAATCTATAGTAACTATTGTACCACTTATTTTCATCAACTCATTTTCTTCTTTTTAAGAGCTAGTTATAGTTTCAAACTATATAAAAAACGACAGTTTCCTAAAAGAAACTATCGTTTTTTCCTGTTGATCATCCTATTTCACATGTTTTGCCAATTCTTCTTGGGCTTTTTTATTGGATTCTTCTTTTTCTTTCAACCATTTTTCTTTGGCTTTTTCATATTCGTCTTTTGTGACTGTCTTATCTTGCAATTTGAGGTATTTATATGATTCGACACCTTTATTTCCAGCTTGTGAGAATGGTGTTGAGAAAGGAACAATTTTTCTCAATGTTGGTGTTCCGCCCAAGGAAACGTTTGGAATGGCTAGTGAGC
>WIJN01000104.1:0-633 GCA_009496085.1 Streptococcus mitis
GAACAAAATATGGAGGATTTCAAATGCCAAACGTAAAAGAAATTACGAGAGAATCATGGATTTTAGCTACTTTCCCAGAGTGGGGAACATGGTTGAATGAAGAAATCGAAGAAGAAGTCGTGTCTGAAGGCAACTTCGCCATGTGGTGGCTAGGCAACTGTGGTACTTGGATTAAAACACCAGGCGGTGCTAACGTTGTCATGGACCTTTGGTCAAACCGTGGAAAATCAACCAAAAAAGTGAAAGATATGGTTCGTGGGCACCAAATGTCAAATATGGCAGGTGTTCGTAAGTTGCAACCAAACTTGCGTGTTCAGCCAATGGTTATTGATCCATTTGCTATCAACGAACTCGACTACTACTTGGTTTCACACTTCCACAGTGACCATATCGACCCATACACAGCTGCAGCGATTCTCAACAATCCTAAGTTAGAGCATGTTAAGTTTATCGGTCCTTACCATTGTGGACGAATTTGGGAAGGCTGGGGTGTTCCAAAAGAACGCATCATCGTTGTCAAACCAGGTGATACTATTGAACTAAAAGACATGAAGATTCATGCGGTAGAATCATTTGACCGTACTTGCTTGGTAACTCTACCAGTAAATGGAGCTGACGAAACAGGTGGTGAAC
>WIJN01000105.1:0-632 GCA_009496085.1 Streptococcus mitis
ATTTTAGAAAGAGGAATCTATGTCTACGAAATATATTTTTGTAACTGGTGGTGTGGTATCGTCTATTGGGAAAGGGATTGTGGCAGCGAGTCTAGGCCGTCTCTTGAAAAATCGTGGTCTCAAAATAACCATTCAAAAATTTGACCCTTATATCAATATCGATCCGGGAACCATGAGTCCTTACCAGCACGGAGAAGTTTTTGTGACAGATGATGGAGCTGAGACAGATTTGGACTTGGGTCATTATGAACGTTTCATCGATATCAATCTCAATAAATATTCCAACGTGACAACTGGGAAAATTTACAGTGAAGTTCTTCGTAAAGAACGCCGTGGAGAATACCTTGGGGCAACTGTTCAGGTTATTCCTCATATCACAGATGCTTTGAAAGAAAAAATCAAGCGTGCCGCTCTAACGACTGACTCTGATGTCATTATCACAGAGGTCGGTGGAACTGTTGGGGATATCGAGTCCTTGCCATTCTTAGAGGCCCTTCGTCAGATGAAGGCAGATGTGGGTGCGGATAATGTTATGTACATCCATACAACCCTGCTTCCATACCTCAAGGCAGCTGGTGAAATGAAGACCAAACCAACTCAACACTCTGTAAAAGAATTGCGTGGATTGGGAA
>WIJN01000106.1:0-630 GCA_009496085.1 Streptococcus mitis
TAGAAACCCCTGCACCACCGAAAAAGACAATGCTCTGACTTTGATCAATAATACCTTGTAATTGTTCAATCTTATCCATTTTGTACTCCTAGGAATTTTCAAGTTAAAAAGTTGAAAGTCTTGACTTCTTGTCAACTTGGCTTCCAACTTTATTTGATTATGATTTAGATATTAAACTGACTAGTCTCGGTCCTTTGACACAATTAGGCTTCCTTCAATTTCCTTATTCTTACCTATTTCAGGATTGATTCATTGTTGATAGTTATCATTGTGAGAACAAGAGAAATCATTCTAAATATAGCCTACCTTTAGTCTGCAATCAATGTTTCCAAACCAACCTTCATCATATCGGTAAAGGTATTTTGGCGTTCTTCTGCAGTTGTATCTTCGTCCGGATTGACCAAACTATCAGAGATAGTCATGATAGCAAGGGCGTCAACATGGTGTTGAGCAGCAAGATAGTAAAGAGCTGCTGCTTCCATTTCCACAGCCTTGACTCCCCATTTACCAAGCTCAATGTTCTTTTCAAAGTAGTTTGAATAAAAGACATCAGATGACAAAACGTTCCCAACGTGGGTTGTCATACCAAGTTCTTTGGCGATATGGTAGGCCTTATCAAGCAAATCAAAG
>WIJN01000107.1:0-629 GCA_009496085.1 Streptococcus mitis
CACTGTTTTGAGTTTGTGGATAGAACTGACGAAGTCAGCGCAAAACACTGTTTTGAGGTTGTAGATAAGACTGACGAAGTCAGTAACATATATATGGCAAGGTGAATCTGATGTAGTTTGAAGAGTTTTTCGAAGAGTATTACTGTCCATATTTTTGGTAAAAATCAACTTTTACTTGGATGAAGGTTTTGGATTCACGTAGGAGTTGAAGAAGTGTGGCACGGGTTTCAAATTCCTCTCTTGTCTTGGGGAGACTGCGGTTACGGAAGACTTCTAGATAGCGTTCGATTTCATCTAGTAAATCAGAAGCAGGATTGGTTTGGCTCAGTTGCCCTGCAATTTTTGAAAAGAGTTGGGCTAAAATCAGGCTTTCACTGGCAGCTAGGTGACAGGTATTGATTTGCTGGGCCATGTTTCGCAGGATACGACTTTGTCGTTGTCTCATTTCAAAGTAGTGGATATGGTAGTCTGTCTGGTGAAAGAGTTGGTCAGAGTGATCCAAATAGACTAGTTTAAGATCCTCTTCCAAAAGGGTGTCTAATTCTTCAACCAGATGTGCTCGGTTGCGTCCGTCACCTCTGGATAAATAATATTTGAAGCGCTGGAGAATATCTTTTAACTTTTCTTCT
>WIJN01000108.1:0-625 GCA_009496085.1 Streptococcus mitis
CCTTATGCTAAGGAACAAATCGTAGCAGATATTGAAAAAATGGCTGAGAGAGCGCTTTTTTCTGAAGATGTCATGGTTGTGTGTGAGACGGATAAGGCCGTTGAACTTCCAGAAGAAATTGCCTGCCTGGGCATCTGGAAGGAAAAAATTTATGGAATTAGTAAGGTGACAGTCTATGTCAGATAAGGTTGGCTTATTCACAGGCTCATTTGATCCGATGACAAATGGGCATTTGGATATGATTGAACGGGCGAGCAGACTTTTTGATAAGCTCTATGTGGGTATTTTTTTTAATCCCCACAAACAGGGATTTCTCCCTCTTGAAAATCGTAAACGGGGGCTAGAAAAGGCTGTGAAACATTTGGAAAATGTTGCAGTCGTGTCTTCTCATGATGAATTGGTGGTTGATGTCGCAAAAAGACTGGGTGCTACTTGTCTAGTGCGTGGTTTGAGGAATGCAGCGGATTTGCAATATGAAGCCAGTTTTGATTACTACAACCATCAGCTGTCTACTAATATAGAGACCATTTATTTACATAGCAGACCTGAACATCTCTATATCAGTTCATCAGGTGTTAGAGAGCTTTTGAAGTTTGGTCAGGATATTGCTTGCTATGTTCCCGAG
>WIJN01000109.1:0-624 GCA_009496085.1 Streptococcus mitis
CTCTTGTTGATGCTGACTCTGATGCACTTGTTGATGCTGATTCTGATGCTCTGGTTGATGCTGATTCTGATGCGCTTGTGCTTGCTGATTCTGACGCACTTGTTGATGCTGATTCAGAAGCCGATGTGCTTGCTGACTCTGACGCACTTGTTGATGCTGATTCTGATGCGCTTGTGCTTGCTGATTCTGATGCGCTTGTTGACGCTGATTCAGAAGCCGATGTGCTTGCTGATTCTGATGCACTTGTTGATGCTGATTCAGAAGCTGATGTGCTTGCTGACTCTGACGCACTTGTTGATGCTGACTCAGAAGCGCTTGTGCTTGCTGATTCTGAAGCTGATGTACTTGCTGACTCTGATGCACTTGTTGATGCTGATTCAGAAGCCGATGTACTTGCTGATTCTGATGCGCTTGTTGACGCTGATTCAGAAGCTGATGTGCTTGCTGATTCTGATGCACTTGTTGATGCTGATTCAGAAGCTGATGTGCTTGCTGACTCTGATGCACTTGTTGATGCTGATTCAGAAGCAGTTGTTGTTGCTGACTCTGATGCACTTGTTGATGCTGATTCAGAAGCCGATGTGCTTGCTGACTCTGATGCACTTGTTGATGCTGATTCTGAAG
>WIJN01000010.1:0-95569 GCA_009496085.1 Streptococcus mitis
ACCTTAGTTGTAGTGCCCTGCACATTGGTTCGTCTTGTTCAGTTTTCAAAGGTCTTTGTCACTCACTTCTCTCAAGTGACAACTATATTAGTATATCACAGTCGCTTTCGCTTGTCAACACTTTTTTTGAAACTTTTTTAAGTTTTTTTTAAAACTTTTTAGATCAAGTGTTTCAACCGTAACATACCATAGTCCGTACGGGATTCGAACCCGTGTTACCGCCGTGAAAAGGCGGTGTCTTAACCCCTTGACCAACGGACCAGAGTTGTTATTTTCAACTCTTACTATTATACAGCCTTTTTATTTTTTGTCAACTACTTTTTTAAACTTTTTTCAACTTTTTCAATTCTTTTCAAGTACAGTTTTTCAAATTATAGTAAAAAGAGCCAGAATTATACTGACTCTTCTATTAATTATTAAACTTAGAAGCACGTTCTTCTCCCCACCAATAGGGGATTAGTTCTGTGACTTTAACTGTTTTTCTTATATTATAGTCCATCATGAATTCTGCATCTTTATTTTCAGCGTTCAACTCTAAGAGGAATTCTCTGCAAGCTCCACAGGGCATTCCTGAACTTCCACCATAAGGTGGTTTGTCTCGAAAAGCTAATACTTTCTTAACCTTAGTTTGTCCTGAGAATTGGTACATATTGAAGAGTGCTGCCCGCTCTGCGCATAGATGGAACACACCACAGGTTCCCTCCATACAGAAACCTGTAAATATTTGCCCATTTTCTGCTTCTACTGCGGCTACAACATGGTTGGCATAAACAAAGTCTGAAACTTCATGTGGATTGTATAGTTTCTGTGCTTCTTCGTACATCTTTTCCCAGATGTCCATTGTTGCATCCTTCTTATTTAGAGATTTCTTTTAGCATGTTTTCGATATGCTGAATTGATTTTTTACGTCCAAGCAAGAAAATTGTATCTGGCAATTCTGGCCCATGCATTTCACCTGAAACTGCGATGCGAATAGGCATGAAAAGATTTTTCCCTTTAATACCTGTTTCTTTTTGGACTGCTTTAATTTGTGGGAAGATATTCTCTGTCACAAATTCATCATCTGTCATCGCTTCAAGTTTTGCTTTGAAGGCTTCAAGAACTGTTGGGACGGTTTCGCCTGCCATGACTTCGCGCTCTGCTTCGGTCAATTCTGGGAAATCTGAAAAGAAGAGATCTGTCAATGGGATAATCTCATCTACTGATTTCATTTGTGGTTTATAGAGCTCAACTAGTTTTTCAGCCTTGTCAGTCAATCGACCTGCTTCTTCTAGGAATGGTTTTGCCATTTCAAAGATAGTTTCTAGGTCTGCATTCTTGATATAATCATTACTCATCCAGTCAAGTTTTTTTTGGTCGAAGGCTGCAGGAGATTTGCTGAGGCGGTTTTCATCGAAAAGTTTAATCAATTCTTCACGAGAGAAAATCTCATCTTCGCCACCTGGGTTCCAACCAAGAAGAGCAATAAAGTTAAAGACTGCTTCTGGTAAATAACCTTTTTTACGGTAGTCTTCGATAAACTGAAGGGTGTTGGTGTCACGTTTAGACAATTTTTTCCCAGTTTCAGAGTTGATAATCAAAGTCATGTGACCGAACTCTGGTGCTTCCCAACCAAGTGCTTCATAAACCATAAGCTGTTTTGGTGTATTAGCAATATGGTCATCTCCACGGATAACATGAGAGATTTGCATATCGTGGTCATCGATAACAACGGCAAAGTTGTAAGTTGGGTAACCATCTTTCTTTTGGATAACCCAGTCACCACCGATATTGCCACCTTCAAATTCGATATCGCCTTTGACCATATCATGCCACTTGTAGATACCTGACTCATTAACAGCCAAACGAACTGTTGGAACGATACCAGCTGCTTCACGTTCTGCGATGTAAGCTACTTTCTCCTCTTCACTCATACCAAGGTATTCGTTGATGTAGCGTGGTGTTTCACCAGCTGCCTCTTGGCGTTCGCGTTCAGCTGCCAATTCTTCTTCTGTGACGTAGGATTTGTAGGCCTTTCCTTCAGCTAGCAATTGGTCGATGTATTTTTGATACAAGTCCAAGCGCTCAGACTGGCGGTAGTTTTCATGTGTTTCTGGGCTTTCATCCCAATCCATGCCTAACCAACGAAGATTTTCAAGCTGTGAACGTTCACCATCCTCGACATGACGTTTACGGTCAGTATCTTCGATACGGATAATAAAAGTTCCACCGTGATGACGTGCGTAAAGGTAGTTGAACAATGCTGTACGGGCATTTCCGATGTGTAGTAGTCCTGTTGGACTTGGTGCGTAACGTACGCGAATATCTTTTGACATAGTTTCTCCTATAAAGTCTTTAGGCGTCTGCCTTTTTGCTCTCTATATTATATCACAAGTCTTGGCTGAGTCCAATTTCTATGAATAAAGAGAGTAAAAAGAGTGGGCAAACCACTCTTTTCTTCTATTATAGACGTGCGTTAAGTTCTTTGCTCAATTCTTCAAATCCTGGTTTTCCAAGAAGGGCAAACATGTTACGTTTGTAAGCTTCAACACCTGGTTGGTCAAATGGGTTGATAGCATTCAAATAGCCTGAAAGGGCAATTGCCAATTCGAAGAAATAGATAGTGTAACCAAGAGTGAAAGCATCTTGCTCTGGAAGAGTCACATACATGTTTGGTACATCACCATCTGTGTGGGCAAGAAGAACACCATCAGTTGCTTTTTTGTTTACAAAGTCAACGTCTTTTCCTTGAAGGTAACCAAGTCCATCAAGGTCTTCTTCCAAGCTAGGAATAATCACGTTTTTACGAGGTTTGTCAACACGAACAACTGTTTCAAACATGATACGAGTTCCTTCTTGAATAAATTGACCAAGTGAGTGCAAGTCAGTTGAGAAGTTGGCTGAAGTTGGGTAGATACCTTTTTGGTCTTTTCCTTCTGATTCACCAGCCAATTGTTTCCACCACTCTGAGAAGTATTGAAGTGATGGCTCGTAGTTTACCAAGATCTCAGTTGCATAGCCTTTACGGTAAAGGATGTTACGAACTGCTGCGTATTGGTAAGCTTCGTTTTCAGAGATTTTATCTGAAGTGTAATCTTTGCGAGCTGCGTTAGCACCTTCCATAAGGGCTTTAATGTCAGCTCCTGATGCAGCGATTGGAAGCAAACCAACGGCTGTCAATACTGAGAAGCGTCCACCGATGTCATCTGGAACCACAAATGTTTCCCAACCGTTAGCATCTGCCTCAACCTTAACAGCACCTTTTTGGCGGTCAGTTGTTGCATAGATACGTTTGTTAGCTTCTTCTTGTCCGTATTTCTTAACCAAGAGTTCTTTGAAGACACGGAAAGCGATAGCTGGCTCAGTTGTTGTACCTGATTTAGAAATTACGTTTACTGAGAAGTCTTTGTCTGCAACATACTCTACCAAGTCAGCAAGGTAAGTAGATGAGATTGAGTTTCCTGCGTAAAGGATTTGTGGAGCTTTACGTTCTTCTTTTGTTTGCAAGTTAGCAAAGTGATGGTTCAAGAAATCGATTGCTGCTTTGGCACCAAGGTAAGATCCACCAATACCGATTACAACCAAAACATCGCTGTCTGATTTGATTTGCTCAGCAGCTTTCAAGATGCGGTCAAATTCTTCGCGGTCATAGTTTTCAGGAAGGTCCAACCATCCCAAGAAGTCGCTACCAGCACCAGTTCCTTTACGAATCAATTCATCTGCTGCTGTTACTTGTGATTGCATGTATTCCACTTCATGTGGTGCAACAAATTTGTCTAAAACTTTTGAATAATCAAATTTAATATGTGACATGTTATTCCTCCAATATTTCTTCTTTTCTATAATAACGCTTACCTTCGTTTTTTTCAAGTTTTTTTGTCGAATTTCTCCAATTTTTATCAGAATTCAAACGTTTGCGTAAAAATCCCATATTCCAAAAATTTTGAAAAAATAAAAGAAAGAACGACTAGATGTTCTAGTCGTTACAGTTCATTCAATAAATACTCAAATAATTCTAAATTACCATTCTCTTCATTAACCAGAAACTCTGGGTGCCACTGCAAACCGATAATGCGGTGCTCGTCGATAGACTCAATCGCTTCGATGGTCTGGTCTCTTGGATCAATAGCAGTTACACGGAAATTAGGTGCCAAATCTTTGATACTCTGACGATGTACGGAGTTGACCTGACTTTCTTTTCCAAATAGCTTAGCCACCACGCTTCCTTCCACTGTCTCAATAGAGTGAGATGTTCCGAAAGGCAGTCCTTGCCAGTGACCTTCGATTTCTTGATTGAGGGTTCCACCAAAGGCAACATTGACAAGTTGGACACCGCGGCAAATTGCCATAATTGGTTTATTCTGACGAAGCGCTTCTTTCAAGAGGGCCAATTCAAATTCATCACGTACTAGATTGTAATCATCGCTCTCGATGGTCTTTTTCTCTCCATAAAACTGAGGATGGACATTTTGGCCACCTGTCAAGATGAGTTTGTCAATCATTTCCACATAATCTCGTACAACTGACTCATCACCAACAGGAATGACTAAAGGGAGACCACCGACTTGACGGATGCTCTCTGCGAATCTACAAGATACAGATGAATGAATGTTTTTGCCTTCTGCGTCTACAGGACATAGATTTGCAGCAACTCCTACAACCGTTCTAGCCATAATGTCTCTCCTTTCGAATATTAACGATAGTCCTATCATATCACTCAAAATGACTTTCGTCTAATATGTTTTTTTTAAGAATGTGATAAATATTTTTTATGGACAAGAAAAAGCTGCCCCATAGGACAACTTCTTTCTTATTCAAAGACAAATTGATTGTGATAGAGTTCTGAGTAGAATCCACCTAGTTTCAAGAGTTCATGATGGCTACCGCGTTCAATGACTTCTCCATCTTTAAGGACAATAATCTGGTCAGCATTGAGGATGGTCTTCAAACGGTGGGCAATGACGAAACTGGTTCTGCCTGCTACAACCGCCTCCATGGCATGCTGAATCTTGCTTTCTGTCACTGTATCTACGTTTGAAGTTGCTTCATCGAGAATGAGAATTTCTGGATCTGTCATCAGGGTTCGAGCGATGGAAATCAACTGCTTCTGCCCTGTCGAGAAGATACTCTGGTCATCATCGATAAGGGTATCGTATTTATCAGGTAAGCTTTCGATATAGTCATGAATATGGGTTGCTTTGGCTGCTGCCTCAACCATTTCCTGACTAGCATCTGGCATACCAAAACGGATATTGTCTCGAATGGTTCCGCTAAAAAGAACGGAATCTTGCAAGACAATTCCCACCTTACTTCTGAGACTATCTAAATCATAGTCACGAATATCTTTCCCATCAAAATAAATGCCACCAGCATCAACATCATAAAAGCGATTGATGAGGTTCATAATAGTGGTTTTTCCTGAACCCGTCGGCCCAACAACCGCGGTCATCTGTCCTTTCGGAGCGGAAATGCTGACATCTTTCAAAATAGGTTTATCAGGCAAGTATGAGAAATCAATATGACTGATTTCGACACCTTCTTGCAACTGAGTGAAGGCCGGAGCCTTTTCAGGTCGGATTTCTTCCTCTGCATCAAACATTTCCTGAATCCGTTCAGCCCCCGTAAAGGCTAATTGAAGGCTTCCCCAACTAGCTGCAACTTGGATAATAGGCTGGTAGTATTGCTGTGAAAATTGGGCAAACATAACAATCAAACCTAAGGCTGTACTTGTTTCAATAGACTTATCATTTAATAAAACAGCTGAACCCGCAAAGATGACGATGGCTGTGTTAACCAAACTCATCCCATTCATGACAGGGAAAAGAATTCCTGAGAACATTCTTCCTTTAAAGGTTGCCTTGCGCACACGCTCATTTTGTTCAAGAAATCCTGCCATCATATCCTCTTGAATTCCTTGGACAATGACAGCTTTTTGACCTGAGATACTCTCATCCATATAGGCGTTGAGTTTTCCTACCTCTTTTTGCTGTAGGTTGGTGTATTTGCGTGCCATTTTCACGATGAAAATCAACATAAGAAAGGCCACTGGTGTGCTGGAAATGGTGATAAGGGCCAGCGTCACATTTCTCGAAAACATGACAAGAATCAGACCAATGTATAGAACAATATTGCTCATGACCTGAATCAAGCTCTCGTTAAAGGCTTGGAGGATATTATCCAAATCACTGGTAAAACGAGACAGGATATCTCCATCTTGTCGGCGGTCAAAGAATGAAATCGTCAATCGCGCAAGCTTCCCAAAGAGACCTTTGCGCATCTCGTTGGTCGACTCTGCAATCACGCGCGTCATGAGACACATGTATATGACACTGGAGATAAATAGAACCAAAACCAGCAGACCAAGATTGACCATGATTCCTGATAGACTTTGCCAAACAAGTTCTGGATTGCCATCTTGATAAGCTTGAACTAAATTAGCTAACTGCGTCACTGCTTGTCCAGAAAAGACCGGAAAGAGAACTTGGGCAAGAGTCGCTAGAACAATCATCAGAATGACAACTACAAATGATAACTTATAAACTTTAAAATAATTCCAAAAAAATTGAACTGTTTTCATGTTACTCCTCCTTTCCTTTCTGTGTTTCATAGATTTCACGGTAAACAGCATTGTTGGCAACCAAGTCTGCATGCGTACCTTGACCAATCAATCGTCCTTGATCTAGAACCAAGATTTTATCTGCATGGACAACCGAGCTAATCTTTTGCGCGATGATAATGGTTGTCGTCCCCTTCAGATCCTTATTCAAGGCTTCTTGCACCAGGCGCTCTGACTTGGCATCCAATGCTGAGGTCGAATCGTCAAAAATCAGAATACGTGGATTGCTGACAATTCCACGAGCAATCGACATCCTTTGCTTTTGCCCACCAGAGAAATTGGTTCCCCTTTCCTCAACTGGACTTTCAAAGGTTTTCTCCATACGATGAATGAATTCACTAGCCTGGGCAATATTGGCTGCGCGTTCCATTTCAAATAGAGTAGCATCTCCTTTGCCCTGTCTCAAGTTATCTGCAATCGTTCCACTAAAGAGAATGGCACGTTGAAGAACGATAGAAACAGTTTTACGCAAGGTTCCTTCACTCACTTCTCGAATATCCTTGCCTCCAATTTTGATGGCCCCTTCCTGCGGGTCAAAGAGACGTGGAATCAATTGAGCCAAGGTTGATTTTCCTGCACCAGTGGCTCCAACTACACCAACCATCTGACCAGGTTCAATAGTAAAGCTCACATCTTTCAGTATCGGTTCCTTGTCCATTGGATAGGTAAAGGTCACATTTTCAAAGCTAAGACTTCCCACCAACTCTTCATCTGGGACATCCTTGAAGGCCATGGCTGGCTCTGCATCCAGAATTTCTCGAATACGACGCATAGAAATCATGGCACGACTGACAGAATTTCCCAAAAATCCAACCATAACAATGGTAAAGATAATCTGGCTTAGGTAATTGACAAAGGAAGCAATGGAGCCAACAACTGACGGATCCGACTGAACCATCCCTGCAACTAGCCAAATAGAGAGGAATACCGCCCCATAACCGACCAACATCATGAAAGGTTCCACTACTGAAAAGGCATAACCAATGTAAAGGTTTTGACCGAGTAACTCGTCTGAAACCTCCGTAAACTTATCAAATTGCTCTTTTTCTTGGACAAAGGACTTGACCACACGAACGCCACGCAAATTTTCCTTGGCAATGGCATTGATGCGCTCAAGAAGGGTTTGAAACTTGGCAAAACGAGGACCCATCATCCCCATCATGACAGCAGTCAAACCAAAAATCAAGACCACCATGAGAACAATCACCCACCATAGAGAAGGAAGGGTTTGAACCGCAAGGATAAACGAACCGATGAACAAGAGGGGAAGTCTGAACAGAATTTGGAAGGTCATCATGACGACGTTCTGAATCTGGTTGATATCATTTGTCATTCGAACAACTAGATTTCCCGCATTAAATTGTTCAATATTGGCATAAGAAAAGGTTTGGATTTTACGGAAGGCATCCTCCCGAAGGTCAGATGAAACTCCTTGGGCAATATAGGCTGCAAGGATAACATTGAGCCCACCTGCAACCAGACCAACCACGGCCACACCAATCAACCAAGCCCCGATACTATAAATAGCTTCATATTTTCCAGCAAGGAGGGAGTCTAACACTTCCTGCAGGTAACGCGGTTGCAGAAGTGAACTAGCAACCATCAAGCCTGTCATCAGAAGCGAAGCCAAGGCCTGCCACTTGTAGGTTTTTATTTTCTGAATTAGCATACTTTCTCCTTAAAAAATAGACAAAAGGGAGCGACAATGTGTCAGCTCCTTCTCATTCTGTTTGCGTGATGTTATTCTAGCAAAAAAGTGGAGGATTGTCAAAGAAATCTCCTTGATATAGCTAGAATCACAAGTAATTCATTCTTTATAATTTTTGTTTTAACTCGACCAAGACATTCATAGCCTGCATAGGTGTCATATTGTAAACATCCAGTTTAGACAATTCTGCTAGGATAGGATGTTCTTCAGTCGTATCAAAGAGTGAAATCTGTTCAGTGACAGCACTTGTTTGCCTCATCAGACTTGGACTTTCTCCCCCTTGACTCTCCAGTTGAGTCAAAATCTTATCCGCCCTTGCTAGGAGATCTGCTGGCAAGCCAGCAATCTTGGCTACATGGATACCGTAGGATTTATCGGCTGGTCCTGGTTCAATCTTGTGAAGGAAGGTAACCTGCCCATCCTGCTCTAAGGTTGCCACGTGAACATTGACTAAATGTTTCAAGCTGGACTCTAGACTAGTCAACTCATGGTAGTGGGTCGCAAAGAGTGTCTTGGCTCCGATATGCTCATGAATGTATTCGATGATAGACTGAGCAAGAGCCATACCATCATAAGTTGCAGTTCCCCGTCCTAATTCATCAAAGAGAACCAAGGAATTTTTGGTCGCATGCGAAATAGCATTGTTGGCCTCCATCATCTCCACCATGAAGGTTGATTGACCTGAAACCAAGTCATCTGCTGCTCCGATACGGGTAAAAATCGCATCAAAAATAGGTAAATGGGCGCTTTCTGCTGGCACATAAGAACCCAGCTGAGCCATAACCGCCGTCATGGCTAACTGACGCATGTAGGTAGACTTCCCGCTCATGTTTGGCCCTGTAATCAGTTGAATACTGGTATCTTCTGCCATCTGAATCGTATTTGGAATATAGGTCTGAGCCCCCATAACCTTTTCAACGACAGCATGGCGACCTTTCTGGATATCAATTCGCGAATCCTCTCCGAACTCTGGTCGAATCAAATGCTGGGTTTCAGCCACAACTGCTAAACTTTGCAAGACATCAACTGTCGCAATTCCTTGGGCTAGAGCCTGCAAACGCTGGATATACTTGCTGACCTCTTCACGAATACGCATAAAAATTTCGTACTCTAGATTAGCTGACTTCTCACGCGCCTCCAGCATATCTCCCTCGATACGGGCTAATTCTTCGGTTCCAAAACGTTCTGAGTTTTTCAGCGTCGCCTTGCGGAAAAAATGGGCTGGCACATTCCCCAGTTGAGAATTGGTTACATGGAAATAGTAGCCATCCTTCTTATTGTAGTCAATCTTAAGCGTGCTGATGCCAGAGTCTTCTCTCTCCTTGGCCTCAATTTCCGCAATCCAGCTAGTCCCTTCTCTGAGGACACGACGGTATTTATCTAAGGTTTCATCAAAGCCAGTCCGGATAATGCCGCCTTCTGTAATCACGTGAGGAGCTTCAGGAGCAATCGCTGCGCTAATCAAACTCTCCAACTCAGGGATTCCATCCAGTTGTTCGATGAGATAAGCTAGAGCAGGTTGCTCCATTCCTTCTAAAATCGCACGAATCCTTGGCACACTAGACAAGGTGGTCGCCAGCTGCAAGAGATCCTTGGGATTGGTCTTGCCAAAAGAAACCCGACTAGCCAAACGTTCGATATCATAAACACCCTTGAGACTGTCTGTCAAATCACTGCGCTCAAAGAAGTGGTCAAGAAAGACCTGCACCACCTCTTGACGTTGGACGATTCGCTCCTTGTCAATCAAGGGACGATGGATCCAAGAGCGTAAAAGCCGCATCCCCATAGCCGTTTTGGTTTCATCCAAAAGCCAGAAAAGACTGCCTTGCTTCTTACCTGAACGAGCATTCTCAACCAAATCCAGACTAGCCTTGGTCGCATAATCCATCTGCAAGAAATCCTTGATTTCATAGCGGATAACAGGCTTGAGGTGGTTCAATTCCCTCATCTGGGTTCGATGGACATACTGGAGCAATTTACTAGATGCCGCTTGTTCCACAGCTGCTAATCGTGAATCCAGTAAATGAAGGTCCTCAAATCCTTCTTTCTCATAGGAAAGCACCAGATTCATCTGGCGACTGAGGATTTGTTCTTCTTCCTCAGATAAGTCATAACCCAGCACTACTTCTCGAGCCTTGAGGTTACGGATTTCCCCACAAACTAGCGTAAAATCCAAAAGACCTGTCACATAAAAATCACCCGTCACCAAGTCCATATAAGCTAAGCCAAATTGATTGCCCTCACGGTCTATAGCAACCAAGAAGTTGTTCTGACTATCCGGCTTACTGCTATCGACCACTGTCCCTGGCGTAATGACCTGAACAACCTCTCGTTTCACAACCCCAACTGCTTGTTTAGGATCTTCCATCTGCTCTGCGATAGCTACCTTATAGCCCTGCTCAATCAAGACATCGATGTACTGTTGGGCAGAATGATAGGGAACACCCGCCATAGGAATCGGATTGTCCGCATTCTTGTTGCGACTCGTTAAGGAAATTTCCAGAATCTGCGCAGCATTGACCGCATCCTCATAAAATAATTCATAAAAATCACCCATCCGAAAGAGCAAAAACGCATCTGGATATTGCTTTTTAATATCCACATACTGTTGCATGCCGGGTGATAGCTTTTCTGTCGCCATTGTCCGTCTCTCCTTGTCAAAAATAAGTCTTGAGAGTAACTCCCAAGACCTTACTTATCTTTCATCAAATCTAGCAAACGATCTTCCATGAGTTTGGCAACGTGCTGGTCTCGACAAATGACCAATAAGGTATTGGCACCAGCAACTGTTCCTAAAATCCATTCATCCTTGTTTGCATCTACAATATTTGCTAAAACAGAGGCTTCTCCCAATTTGGTATGAAGTACCAAGGTAAACTCTGCTCTTGCAACACCTTCTAAATGATGAGACAAAAATTCCACCAAATCAATCTTTTCTGTCTCATTTGCTAGTACATAATACACCATATCATTTTTCTTGACCTTGGTCAAGCCGATTTCGCGCAAATCACGAGACAGGGTTGTCTGCGTCACAAAGACGTTGTGCGCCTCCAACCGATCTTGAATTTCTTTTTGTGTACTTAATTTCTCCTCAGTAATCATTTTTTTTATTAACTGATGACGATCTCTTTTTCTCATAAAATCCTCTTATGTGAATATTTATAACTAATTTTATAACTATATTATACCAAAAAAATAGGAGATTTCAAAAATTTTTTCTTCTTTCTTTAAAATTGTGATAAAATAGTAGAAAAGTCCAAAAAGGAGCTCTTAATGAATACAAAAGAATTGATTGCTAGCGAATTGGCTAGCATCATTGATAGCCTGGACCAAGAGGCTATTTTAAATTTACTTGAAACCCCTAAAAATTCAGAAATGGGAGACATCGCTTTCCCTGCTTTTTCACTTGCAAAAGTCGAACGTAAAGCACCTCAAATGATTGCGGCTGAACTGGCTGAAAAAATTAACAGCCAAGCCTTTGAAAAGGTTGTCGCAACAGGACCTTACGTCAACTTTTTCCTTGATAAATCTGCCATTTCTGCTCAAGTATTGCAAGCTGTTATCACTGAAAAAGAACACTATGCTGACCAAACTATTGGCAAACAAGAAAATGTTGTTATCGATATGTCTAGTCCCAATATCGCTAAACCATTCTCTATTGGTCACCTGCGCTCAACTGTCATCGGAGATAGCTTATCACATATTTTCCAAAAAATCGGTTATCAAACGGTCAAGGTCAACCATTTGGGAGACTGGGGTAAGCAGTTTGGGATGCTGATTGTTGCCTACAAAAAATGGGGTGACGAAGAAGCTGTAAAAGCTCATCCAATCGATGAACTTCTTAAACTCTATGTCCGCATCAATGCTGAGGCTGAAAATGACCCAAGTTTGGATGAAGAAGCACGCGAATGGTTCCGTAAACTTGAAAATGGAGACGAGGAAGCTCTCGCACTTTGGCAATGGTTCCGTGATGAAAGTTTGGTGGAATTTAACCGCCTTTACAATGAATTGCAAGTCGAATTTGACAGCTACAACGGAGAAGCCTTCTACAACGATAAGATGGATGCAGTTGTAGACATTCTTTCTGAAAAAGGACTTCTTGTTGAATCAGAAGGTGCCCAAGTTGTCAACCTTGAGAAATATGGGATTGAACATCCAGCGCTTATCAAGAAATCTGATGGTGCAACTCTCTACATCACACGTGACTTGGCTGCAGCCCTTTACCGTAAAAACGAATACCAATTTGCTAAATCTATCTACGTCGTTGGCCAAGAACAATCTGCCCACTTTAAACAGCTCAAAGCCGTCTTGCAAGAGATGGGCTACGACTGGAGTAACGATATTACTCACGTTCCTTTTGGTTTAGTTACAAAAGAAGGGAAAAAACTCTCTACTCGTAAAGGGAATGTCATCTTGCTAGAGCCTACTGTTGCAGAGGCCGTTAGTCGTGCCAAAGCCCAAATCGAGGCTAAAAATCCTGAATTGGAAAACAAAGACCAAGTAGCGCATGCTGTTGGAGTTGGAGCCATTAAATTCTATGACCTCAAGACCGACCGTACAAATGGATACGACTTCGACCTAGAGGCTATGGTATCCTTCGAGGGGGAAACTGGACCTTATGTACAATATGCCTACGCTCGTATCCAATCTATCTTACGTAAAGCAGACTTCAAACCAGAAACAGCCTGCAACTATAGCTTGAATGATGCTGAAAGCTGGGAAATCATCAAACTCATCCAAGATTTCCCACGTATTATCAACCGTGCGGCGGATAACTTTGAACCTTCTATCGTTGCTAAATTTGCAATTAGCCTGGCTCAAGCCTTTAACAAATACTATGCACATACTCGCATCTTGGATGAAAGCCCAGAACGCGACAGCCGTCTAGCCCTTAGCTACGCAACCGCAGTCGTTCTAAAAGAAGCCCTTCGCTTGCTCGGAGTAGAAGCGCCAGAGAAGATGTAAATCGTTACAAGAGACTGGAACTAAAGTTCCTAGTCTCTTGACGGCAATCGCTATATGGCGAATTGCCTAAACGCTTTACTAATTCACCTAACCAAATAATATCGATTTGGTTAGGCTCATGTCGTAATCTTTTAATTACTTGATTGTAAAGCAATCTAAGTAACTAACACCAAATCCTATCAGGTATTTGGCCAGGCGCTTCACTAGTTCTGTGACATAATATTATCGATTTATGTTCCAGAACGTCGTAATCTTAAAGTTATTGGAACTAAAGTTCCTAATTGTTAGACGCTAGCCGCTTATATGCGGACTAGCTAACTGCTTCACTAGCCATGGCTCCTAAATATAATCGATTTAGAGGCCATGACGTCGTAACTATGGCGATTGATTTGCCTAATCGCTTCACTAATTCAATCTACTCACTACTACTTCTTTATCATACAGGGAGATTTCCTATGAGCCAATATGCTTATATCCTCGTTGTGATTAGCTTGGTTTTCCTTTTTCTGCTCAATAAGTACGAGAAGGAGAGACTGCAAAAACTCTACCAAGAACAACTTTTAAAGGATGAAACATTTAGGGCTGACATCAAAGAGAAAATTCACACGACTGAAAATATCAATGATGTCATTGCTTACATCAATAAAACTTATCATCTAGGAATGTTGCTATCAAAAGACATTACAGATCAATTGAAATAACCTAGCTATTCTTTAAGGAATATCAAAACCGAGACTAAGACTTTAATACTTCGTCTCGGTTTTTATATATTTTTCAAGCAACAAAACCACCACTCCCCAGCAATGAAAGTGCAAAATCCTCTAGAATATGATAGAATAATGGAAAGGACTCTATTAAGGAGGAAATCATGGAAAAACAAACCGTCGCCGTCTTGGGGCCTGGTTCTTGGGGAACTGCCCTTTCACAAGTCTTAAATGACAATGGGCACGAGGTACGTATTTGGGGAAATCTGCCTGAGCAAATCAATGAAATTAATACCTATCATACTAACAAGCACTACTTTAAAGATGTCGTTCTAGATGACAAAATCAATGCCTACACTGACTTAGCAGAAACACTGAAAGATGTAGATGCGATTTTGTTTGTTGTCCCAACAAAAGTGACACGACTTGTTGCCCAGCAAGTTGCACAAACCTTGGATCATAAGGCTATCATCATGCACGCTTCAAAGGGATTAGAGCCTGATAGTCATAAACGATTATCAACCATCCTTGAAGAAGAAATTCCTGAACATCTCCGCAGTGATATCGTCGTTGTTTCAGGACCTAGTCATGCGGAAGAAACCATTGTTCGTGACCTGACTTTAATCACTGCTGCTTCTAAGAATTTACAAACAGCTCAATACGTTCAGGAACTCTTTAGTAATCACTACTTCCGACTTTATACCAATACGGATGTTATCGGGGTCGAAACTGCTGGTGCTCTTAAAAACATTATTGCTGTCGGTGCTGGAGCCTTGCATGGTCTGGGATTTGGTGACAATGCTAAGGCAGCCATCATCGCTCGAGGTTTGGCAGAAATTACTCGCTTAGGGGTAGCACTCGGGGCTAATCCATTGACCTATAGCGGCTTATCTGGTGTGGGAGATTTGATCGTAACAGGAACCTCCATCCACTCTCGTAACTGGAGAGCTGGAGATGCCCTTGGTCGTGGAGAATCCCTAGCTGATATAGAAGCTAATATGGGCATGGTAATTGAAGGAATTTCAACGACTCGAGCAGCCTATGAACTAGCGCAAGAACTTGGAGTCTATATGCCGATTACACAGGCCATTTACCAAGTTATTTACAACGGAACCAATATCAAAGATGCCATTTATGACATCATGAACAATGAATTTAAAGCAGAAAATGAGTGGTCTTAACTCTCTAAAGAAAGGATTCTTATGACATCAACAGTTAGAAAGGCAGTCATTCCTGCCGCTGGACTAGGGACTCGATTTTTACCAGCCACCAAGGCCCTTGCCAAAGAAATGTTGCCAATTGTAGACAAACCAACTATCCAGTTTATCGTGGAAGAGGCTCTTAAATCAGGTATTGAAGATATTCTGGTTGTCACTGGTAAATCAAAACGTTCTATTGAGGACCACTTTGACTCAAACTTTGAGCTTGAATACAATCTTAAGGAAAAAGGCAAAACGGATTTGTTAAAATTGGTGGATGAAGCAACTGGTATGCGCCTTCACTTTATCCGTCAAAGCCATCCTCGTGGTCTGGGAGATGCTGTCTTACAAGCTAAAGCTTTTGTAGGCAATGAACCTTTTGTTGTCATGCTGGGTGATGACCTTATGGACATCACAGACGAGAATGCCGTTCCTTTGACAAAACAATTGATGAATGATTACGAAAAGACACACGCATCAACCATTGCTGTCATGCCCGTACCACACGAAGACGTTTCAGCATATGGAGTCATTGCTCCTCAAGGGGAAGGAAATAATGGACTCTACAGCGTTGAAACTTTCGTTGAAAAACCGGCTCCAGAGGAGGCTCCAAGTGATCTAGCTATTATCGGTCGCTATCTTCTGACACCAGAAATTTTTGATATCCTCGAAAAGCAAGCTCCCGGTGCTGGAAATGAAATTCAGCTTACTGATGCAATCGATACTCTCAATAAAACACAACGTGTTTTCGCTCGTGAATTTACAGGAGCTCGTTACGACGTTGGCGATAAGTTTGGCTTTATGAAAACATCTATTGACTACGCCCTCAAGCACCCACAAGTCAAAGATGACTTGAAAGATTACATCATCCAACTCGGAAAAGAATTGGCTGAGAAGGAATAACATAAAAAGATAAGGTTCAAAAATTGCCTTATCTTTTTTATTATAGTAGATTGAAATAAGATGTAAACAAATCGATTAGGAAAGTCAAATTAATTTCTAGAAATATTTCAGTAGCCACAGCGTGCTATTCTAAATTCAACCTACTATACATAAGTATTCTTATAAACCTTCACAACCCCATTCCCTTGTAGAAAAGCAGAACTGCGAGTCCTACGAATAACACTACCGCTCCTAACCTCTGGCTAACACTATACATCCGTCTTTCTCCTCTAACTGGAAAGATAACTGCTAGAAATGCGCCACCAACTGCACCTCCGATATGACCTGCTAGACTGATTCCTGGAATCAGAACACTTCCAATAATGTTAACCACAAAAAGTGTCAGATAGGATTGCCCTAGCTGTTGGATATAGGGGTTGCGAGTTGCATAACGAAGAACAATAATTGCAGCAAATAGTCCATAGAGAGAAGTAGAAGCTCCTGCTGCTAAGGATTTGGGACTAAATACAAAAACAAAGAGATTGCCCATCATTCCTGATAAGAGATAGAGAAAGAAAAACTTCTTGGATCCGAAAATCTCCTCGACCTGTCTACCAAGATAATAAAGCGAAAGCATATTGACAATGAAATGCTCCCACCCAATATGAACAAAAATGGCAGAGAAGAGACGCCAAACCTGCTCAGGAAAGAGGCGAATAGCTGGCCCATACATGGCTCCAAATTGAAATAAGGTATCTGCCCTGTCAAAGTTTCCGCCTGCAGTGACCAGCATTAGTAGAAACACCAAGGCCGTTACCAAAAGGAAGAAACTCGTCACAGGATAACGTCTATCAAAGATTTCCTTCATCAATTAATACCTCCTGAACAGGAATATCATGATTTTCAGGGATAAAATCCTTAATTTGACAAGGATATATCGTACTCAAAGTATGACCAGAAAAATGTTCCAGATAGCGGTCATAATAACCTCCACCGTATCCTATCCGATATCCTTTCGTCGTAAAAACCAAGCCAGGAACATGAATCAAATCAATCTTTGAAACATCTACAACTTCCAAATTTCCCTGTGGCTCCAGTAAGCCAAAGGAAGTTTTTACCAACTGCTGCGGATCATAGACTACAAACTTCATTAGCCCCTTGGGATAGGTTTTGGGTATCAAAACCTTCTTACCATCCCTCAGCGCCTGGTCAATCAGTTCCTGCGTTTGAAACTCATGAGGAAAAGAGAGATAGGTTGCGATGACATTGGCTTCTTGGTAGAAGGGATGGTGTAAAAGTCGTTCTGTTAAAGTTTGATCTATAAACTGTTTTTGCTCTCTAGGTAGAGCCTTCATTTCTTGCAAGACTTGCTTACGTAATTCCGATTTCATAGACAATCCCTCTACTCTGCTGCCTTCTTTTTCAGGAAACTAGAGACTGCATCCACACCAATGGCTAAGGCTTCTTCCTTAGGATTCATCTGAGGATGATGAAGAGCGTAGGGACTATCGATACCTAGCCAAAACATAACACCATCAACTTTTGAAAGGAGATAACCAAAGTCTTCACCTGTCATAGCAGGCTCGATATCAATCAACTCAATTCCGTCTTTTTCTTCAAAGAAATCCATCAGTTCACGCGCCAAAGCTGGATTATTCTCAACAGGCAGATAACCACCTTGCTTGAGTTCCACTTCGACTTCCATATCAAAGGCTGCTGCAACTCCTTCTGCAACTGTTTTGACCCGCTTTTGCACCAAGAGACTCATGTCCTGTGTCAAAGCCCGAATAGTTCCATGTAAAAAGGCTGTGTCTGTGATGACATTGTTGGTTGTTCCGGCTTGGAAAAGACCAAAGGTCACCACTGCTCCCTCGATTGGGTTGACATTGCGGCTGACAACTGACTGCACCTGGGTCACAAAGTAACTAGCCGCCACCAAGGCGTCATTAGCTTCATGTGGAAAGGCTGCGTGTCCCCCTTTGCCTTTGAAACGGATCTTCACCTCGCAAGTACCTGCAAAGAGTGTATGAGTATTGGTCGCAATCTGGCCAACTTTTAAATCTGGACGAACATGGAGACCATAAAACTGGTCTGGCAACCAGTCTCCAAAAGCGCCATCCTCATACATGAGCATGCCACCAGCTTCATTTTCTTCTGCAGGTTGAAATAGGAAGAGTAGATTATTCTTGGGTTGCTCCTCAAGTGCTCGCTCTAGACAGCCCAAGGCAATGGTCATGTGGAAATCATGTCCACAGGCGTGCATGCGACCTTGGTGCTGAGAAGCAAAAGGAAGGCCTGTTTGTTCAACGATAGGCAGACCATCAATATCTGTCCGCCAACCAATGGTCCGCTCTGGCTGACTTCCCTGCAAATAGACCAAAATACCTGTCCGCCAAGTACGAACTTGAACAAACTCCTTGCCCGCAGTCAATTTCTCAATCACATCCAGCAAATAAGCATGAGTCTTGAACTCCTCCAAGCCAATTTCTGGAATCTGGTGCAAATCCCGTCTAGTCTGAATCAAATCTAACATCTATCTATCCTCCTATATAGCAGAAAGAGGCTGGAAAAAGAGTTCCGCCTCTATTTTTCATTTACAATTACAAGGTACGAAGCGCATCCTCTAGCGCTGTTTTTTGTTGGGTTTGGGCATCAATCTCTTTGATAATACGAGCTGGAACACCTGCTACTACTACGTTTTCTGGGACATCTTGTGTAACAATAGCTCCTGCTGCGACAACTGAACCACTACCGATTTGAACTCCTTCGATAACCACTGCATTGGCCCCGATAAGAACATTGTCTCCTACACGGACTGGTTCAGCGCTAGCTGGCTCAATCACACCTGCCAAAACGGCACCTGCACCAACGTGACTGTTTTTCCCAACGATGGCACGTCCACCAAGGATAGCCCCCATGTCAATCATAGTTCCTGCACCAATTTCAGCACCAATATTGATGACTGCTCCCATCATGATAACAGCATTGTCACCAATTTCAACCTGATCACGGATAATAGCACCTGGCTCGATACGAGCATTGATAGCACGTTTGTCTAGCAAGGGAACTGCAGAATTACGAGCATCTTGCTCAACAACATAGTCTTTATTTTCTACCAAACCTTCTAGAAGCGGAGCAACGTCCTTCCAGTCTCCAAATAGGACATTTCCTAGTTTCACAACAGAGCTAGGTACAGCAGTTGCAAGTTCTCCCTCAAAGGTTACTTTCACACTAGTTTTCTTTTCGGCATTGGCGATAAATTGGATAATTTCTTGAGCATTCATTTTTGTGGCAGTCATAGGCGCCTCCTAGTTCATTTTAATGATACCTATTCTACCAAAAAAGGCCTCAAATTTGAAGCCTTTTTGTTTGTTTTTAGGTATGATTTTTAGGGATGTGAGATAAAACGTGCTGTCGGTAAAAGCAAGCCCCTACCGATACAACCTAAAAACACTCTTCACAACTATCTCCCCGTGTTTTATTGACTATTCTAGTATAGCACACTTTTAGAATTAAGAAAAGACTTTTTATTTACTTTCTTTCGCTTCTTCTACCGATAGGAAGATCATGGGTAAAATAATCAGGGTCATAGCTAGAAGAAGGGACCAATCCACTACCAAGCCTAAAAATAAAACACTCAAAAGGGCAGAAGAGAGAGGTTCACTGGCACTAATGACAGAAACCACCAAGGGAGAAACCAAGGACACAGCCTTCATGGAAATAAAGAAGGCAAAAGCCGTTCCAAAGAAAGCGATAATGAGGCAAATCAAGATACTCCAAATATCAGGAGTAAAGGAGAGCTTGTAAACCGGCGAAAGGACATTGCTAAATAAACCAGCCAAAATCATCCCCCACCCAACCGTGGGTACAAAACCATAGCGCTTCGCAAAAGGCTGGGGCAAGATAACATTAAACATAACACCCATGGCACTCAACAGACCTGTTATAAGGGCTAATGGAGTCATAGATAACTGAGAGAGATCTCCCTTTGTCGCCATCAAGCAAACACCCAGCATGGCAATCAAAACATAGAAAATAGCGCTTTTTGACGCTCGTTTTTGATAAACCAAGCGATTGTAAAAGAGGATAAAGACAGGACTGATAAACTGTAAAATAGTTGCAGTCGCTGCATTAGAATATTCTACGCAGAGGTAGAAAAAATACTGGACTGAAAAAATCCCCAAAATAGCATAGGCTAAAAAGGGTAGGTAATTTTTCTTGTCTCGCCAGATATCTAGCACTTGTGACTTTAATTGCATTGCAGACCAAACGAGCACAAGACTCCCTGCTAATGTCAAACGCATAGAGGTAATCCAGCCCGAAGACACCTGGTAATGAGTAAAGAAATACTCTCCTAAAATTCCACAGATTCCCCATATTAAGCCAGATAGGAGCGAATAAATGGTTCCTTTAACAATCTTTTTCTGATACTGATTCATACCTTTATTGTAACACGAAAGGACAAAAGAAAAAAGTGGCAATCCATTGATTTGCCACTTCATTTAGCACAGTTCATAGAACTTATCGTCTCGTCCTTGAAGAAGAAGGTCGTGTAGCGCTAGAGCTACTACTTGAACTGCTGGAGCTTGATGGAGTTGGTAGACTCCCCACAATGCTAGACCAAGCATTCTGATAATCCGCATCACTTCCACCAATAGCAAAGCGATAACTGGTAGCTGGCGCTCCTGCCTTATTAGCCCAATAGCTGGTAACAGTCGAACCTGTGACCTCTACCTCTTTCCCTTCAACAGAAACCTTCCCTGGTTTTTGACCTGTTGATTTCAGGACTTCTGATTTTACTACACTAGGATCTAAAGCGAAGCGCTCGTTCCCCCAAATGCTTGGGGAGGCTTGCTGAATCGCATTTACCAGATGAGCCATGTAATTAGAGTTATTAGAATAACCTGCTCTACGTGACAGTGAATGATTATCATCATGCCCAATCCAGCCACCTAGGGTTAATCTAGGTGTCGAAAGCATGAGCCACATATTTTCGTCTTGGTTGGTTGTACCAGTTTTCCCAATCCAATCTGCATTAGCCAGAGTAGGATTTAAAGAAGTCAGATTCGTCTTGAAGGTTGTTGTCACACGAGAGGATAGAACTTCTCGCAGCAAGCCCTGCATAATTGTCGCAGTAGCTTTTGAATAGACTTGAACCGGTTTATCCTGATACTCATACACCACTCTACCATCTGCTGCTTCAATTTTAGAAATTACATGTTTTTTATGATATAGACCATTATTTGCTAGAGTCTGATAGCCATTAGTATGCTGGGCAACTGTGACTTCAATACCACCACCCATCGGCAGGCTCTCAATACCGTACTCTGGAATCTCATAACCCATTTTCTCCATATAACCCTTGACATCAACACCCTTCTCACGAAGCATGCGATAGGTCCAGTAAGCCGGGATATTCCATGAATAGTTCAAGGCTTCTCCCAAGGTCATCATTCCTGTTCCCTTGCTATTAGCATACATAATCGGATTGCCATTAGCAAAGTTTGTTGGATAGTTAGATAGAATCGTTTCGCTTCCCATCAAGCCCTGATCAATAGCAATACCGTAGGCCAGCAAAGGCTTGGTAGTAGAAGCTGGTGAGCGCTTGGTATCAAAGGCATGATTATTTTGATTTTCTTGATAATTACGACCACCTACAAAGCCTAGAATAGCACCTGTTTGGTTGTCCATCAAGACATTCCCTACTTCTACACGACCTGTTCCATCATCTAAAAGATAGCCATAATCAGCAACCGCATTTTGCATGGCAGAATGGATTTTTTGGTCTATGGTAGTAGTAATCTTATAACCACCATTTTCAATTTCCTTGGCTGCCAAATCGCGATAAAACTTCTGAGTTGCCTCATTTTTCAACTCCTTAGCGGAAACATTGTCTCTCTGAACTAGATAATCATATATACGTTCCTGAGCTTCTGCCAAGGCTGTAAAGTATAAATAGCCTCGTGACACACCTGTGACTGTCGCTGAAGAGAGAAAGTCCTGTTTAAGATCGTAATCCTTATATTGAGAATACTCGTCTTTACTTAAGGCACCTGTACGATACATACTGTAAAGAACTGCCTTAGCCCGTCTCAAGCCCATTTCTAAGTCTTCATCACTCTTCAACTCCCCAGTATTTTCATAAGGAGAATAGGTGATGGGACTCTGTGGAAGTCCTGCTAAAAATGCTGCTTGAGGAACAGTCAACTGACTTGCATCTACACCGAAAATCCCCTCAGCTGCCTGCTGAGCTCCTGCAATATTCTGCCCTTTATTATTTCGGCCAAACGGAGCCACATTAAGATAGGTAGTTAAAATCTCATCCTTATTCATGGCACGTTCCAAGGCAAGAGCATCCACAATCTCTGTCGCCTTACGAGCCAAAGTCGGTGCATCCCCAACCACCTGCTGTTTAATCAGTTGCTGGGTCAAGGTTGACCCCCCACTAGAGGAACCCAAACCTACAAATTTCCCCAAGGTCGCACGAATCACCGCCTTGGGCACTACACCCTTATGTTCTTTAAAGTGTTCGTCTTCCGTCGCAATGATAGCTTTCTTCAGATTTTCCGAAATTTGCTCAGATGAGATAGAAGTGCGCAACAAATCACTCTCTACGGAAGCAATCACCGTCCCATCTGCATAGGTAATCTCTGAAATAGAAGAAATGTCCTTGACCTGATGTACCAATTCTTCTGTCTGAGGCACCCGAACCTTGTCAAATAAGGCCACCCCATACCCCAAAGCAATCCCAGCTCCCAACATTCCTCCTAGAAAACCGAGCACAAAGAGTAAGTTAAATAGGGCTTTTATACTCAGTAAAATAGCTGGAAAAATGGCTGGCCTATCTAGGGATTTAGATTTTTCAGCACTTGAACCTTTCTTGTCCGGCCTATCTGTTTTTTTATTTTTTTGTTTTTGCTGGAAAAATTCCAGCATTTTTCGTTTTAATTCATTTAATTGATTTTGCATGGATTTCCTCACTCTATTTATTATACCACAAAAGGGAAACTTTCAATAAAATAGCCACTTTCTTCCTTATTCTACTAGGCTATTGCCCAAGTTTGTGATACAATAGTTAGAAACAATAATTTTAAAAAGGAGAAAAGACACATGCACATTTTTGATGAGCTAAAAGAGCGTGGTTTGATTTTTCAAACGACTGATGAAGAAGCTTTGCGTAAAGCCCTAGAAGAAGGTCAAGTTTCTTATTATACTGGCTACGATCCAACTGCTGACAGCCTTCACCTAGGCCACCTTGTCGCAATCTTGACAAGTCGTCGCTTGCAGCTAGCAGGTCACAAACCTTATGCGCTCGTTGGCGGTGCTACAGGTCTCATCGGAGATCCGTCCTTCAAAGATGCTGAACGTAGTCTCCAAACAAAAGACACAGTAGATGGCTGGGTCAAGTCTATCCAAGGACAACTTTCTCGTTTTCTTGACTTTGAAAATGGTGAAAACAAGGCTGTCATGGTCAACAACTACGACTGGTTTGGCAGCATCAGCTTCATTGATTTCCTCCGTGATATCGGAAAATACTTTACTGTCAACTACATGATGAGTAAGGAATCTGTGAAAAAACGGATTGAAACAGGAATTTCATACACTGAGTTTGCCTACCAAATCATGCAAGGTTACGACTTCTTCGTTCTTAACCAAGACCACAACGTAACTCTTCAAATCGGTGGTTCTGACCAGTGGGGAAATATGACAGCTGGTACTGAATTGCTTCGTCGTAAGGCTGACAAGACTGGCCACGTTATCACTGTTCCATTGATCACAGATGCAACTGGTAAGAAATTTGGTAAATCAGAAGGAAACGCAGTCTGGCTCAATCCCGAAAAGACTTCTCCATACGAAATGTACCAATTCTGGATGAACGTTATGGATGCAGACGCTGTTCGCTTCTTGAAAATCTTTACTTTCTTGTCCCTTGATGAGATTGAAGACATCCGCAAACAATTTGAAGCAGCGCCACACGAACGCTTGGCACAAAAAGTCTTGGCTCGTGAAGTCGTAACACTTGTTCACGGTGAAGAAGCCTACAAAGAAGCCCTCAACATCACTGAACAACTCTTTGCAGGAAACATCAAAAACCTTTCTGTCAAAGAGCTCAAACAAGGACTTCGTGGTGTACCAAACTACCAAGTACAAGCAGACGAAAACCACAATATTGTGGAACTCCTCGTCTCATCTGGTGTAGTTAACTCAAAACGCCAAGCCCGTGAAGACGTCCAAAACGGAGCTATCTACGTCAACGGTGACCGCATCCAAGACCTTGACTATGTCTTGACTGACGCAGATAAGTTAGAGAACGAACTGACTGTTATCCGTCGTGGTAAGAAAAAATACTTTGTATTGACTTACTAAACCGTTCAACATTTACCTATAAACAAAGGAGTTACCCTCGAGAAAGGTAACTCCTTTTTGTTGTTGATAACCACATTTATCCCTTAATAGACAGGCTACGCAGTACAATACGTAAGGTTGTTAGATTATGTAAGATAGAGAGATTTGAAGGACTGAGCCAATTAAATAAGCCAAAGCCAATCAAACTACTATTTACGACAACGGTATCTTGAATATTCTTCTTGATGAGTGTTTGCAAAGATGATGATAGCCAATCCAACTCTTGGAAGAAATCCAAACGATTATCTAACAATAAGATATCGCTCATCTGCTTAGAAATATCTGCACTCTCATTCATCACCACACCGATATCTGATAGGGTTAGAGCGGCTGAGTCATTCAATCCATCTCCAACCATCAAAATAGTGTGACCTGCTTTCTGCAGTTCCTCTACTAACTCAAATTTCCCATCAGGTTTCAAGTCTGTATAGACCTGATCAAAGGGCAAATCTTTGACTAATTCCTCTGTCCTAACCAGGGTGTCCCCTGTTGCTAGAATCAATTTTTTCCCTTGTGCCTTAAGTTTCTCCAAGGCCGCTTTTGCTTCTTTTCTCAAAGGAGTATGAATGCAGAACATTCCAATCAATTCATTCTGATAAGCCAAGAATAAGAGATTGTAGTGACTCTTGTACTCTTCAATTAAAGCATTTTGTTCTGAACTGATATGAATTTGCTCATCCTGCATCAAAACATAATTCCCAATAAGAACTGGTTGCCCATCTATATGAGATTTGATCCCCTTGCTTGCGATATATTGGAGTTTCCCATGCATTTCCTCATGTTCAATTCCCTCTATCTCAGCTTGCTTGACAATAGCATTAGCAATAGGATGATAAATGTGTTCCTCAAGACAGGCACTGATTCTGAGAATATCTTCCTCACTATAGTCCCCAAAAGGTAACACCTTTTCAACTATAGGATAACTAGTTGTGATTGTTCCAGTCTTATCAAATAAGAAGGTATCAACTTCCAGATATTTCTCCAGAACATCTCCATCCTTAATCACCATTTCACGGTTCAACCCCTCCTTGATAGCTGTTAAATAAGCTACAGGAGTAGAGATTTTCAAAGCGCAAGAGAAATCGACTAATAGGAAAGAAATAGCCTTAGAAAAAGAACCTGTTAATAGGTAAGTCAGCCCAGCCCCCAAGAAATTATATTTGACGACCTTGTCCGCCATTTTGATGAAATAGCGTTGTTTCGTTTTCTTGTTTTCTTCAGATTTCTTCATCAACTCAATCAGTTGTAAAATCCGGCTGTTCATCTGATTATCGGTTACACGAATGCGCAACTCTCCAGTTTCTAATACTGTATTTGCACAAACCAAATCAGACTCTCTTTTTTCAACTGGAAAACTCTCTCCCGTCAAGGAACTTTCGTTGACCATACCTAAACCTGAAACTACTTGTCCATCAAACAGAATTTCATTTCCTTGAGATAAGATCAAGACATCTCCTATTTGAACATCGGAACTCTTGATACTAACAATCGTATCCCCCTGTACTAAGAATACGTCGCTCTCTTTTGCAAGAAGGCTTTGTTCTAAATCTGTTGCCGTTTTTTTCAAGGACCACTGATCTAAATGATTCCCCAAATCAAGCATAAACATGATATTGCTAGCCGTCTTGGATTGGTTCATAAACAAGGACAATAAAATCGCCGAACAGTCCAAGACCTCCATCGTTAGTTCCTTACGCGCTAGTGTTTGATAGGCTTCTCTAATATAGCCAAAAGCCTGATAACATGTCCATATATAGCGAATAGGATACGGCACAAAACTACGAAAAAGTACACGCTTAATCGCTGCACCTGAAACAATAGAATAAGCACTCTCTTCTCTACGAATGGGAAGAGTCATCAACTCAGAAACTTTCCCTTTATCAATTCTTTTTAAAAAGGCTTCTGCATTATCTAATACAGAAAAGCCTTCTTTTATGCGTAGAGTAAAGTGCTGTTGATCCATGTAAAACTGGATAGACTCAATCCCCTTTTCATCTCTCGCCAAGGAACGAAGATAGTCTTGAATATCCAAGGTGAGTGAAAAAGAAGATGATAGTCGGATATGTTGGTATCCTCTATGTAGCACTTTAAAAGACATATTATTCTCCTATAAGGCTATCTAATTGCTCTTCTTTTTTCTCTTGCTCGTACAAATATTTGGCATCTTGCAAGACATCGTCTCCATGTTGCTTCACAACAGAAACAGATGCATCTAGCTCGTCTTTCAATTTGTAAGCCTTAGCCAAAGCTTTAGAATAACCTTTTTTAGCTTCCTTACTTGCCAAGATTTTCAAACCAAGGGTACCAAATGCGACACCACCCAAAAAGAGTGATGATTTTTTCGCAACTTTTGCAACGGTTAATACTTCTTTTAACATACTTATTTCCTCCTTATCATTATTATATAGCAATTTAGATATAAAAGCAATTTCATTTTATAAATTGGAGAATTATACTCAATGAAAATCAAAGAGCAAACTAGGAAACTAGCCGCAGGCTGTACTTGAGTACGGCAAGGCGACGTTGACGTGGTTTGAATTTGATTTTCGAAGAGTATTAGTTTTATTTCTACTGAATCTCCCATCTACTTATTCCTAAAGTTGCTTTCATTTGCCTCTTTTGATACACTTAAACTATGAATACAAATCTCAAACCTAAACTTCAGCGTTTTGCTTCTGCGACTGCCTTTGCCTGTCCTATCTGTCAAGAAAATCTGACTCTGCTAGATACTAGTTTCAAGTGCTACAATCGCCATTCTTTTGACTTGGCGAAATTTGGCTATGTCAATCTGGCACCTCAAATTAAGCAATCGGCCAACTACGATAAGGAAAACTTTCAAAATCGTCAACAAATCCTAGAAGCTGGATTTTATCAAGCTATTCTAGAGGCTGTTTCTGATTTACTTGCAAACTCAAAAAATGCCAAAACCATTTTAGATATCGGTTGTGGCGAAGGTTTCTATTCTCGCAAACTCCAAGAAAGTCATCTTGATAAAACCTTCTATGCCTTTGATATCTCCAAAGATTCTGTCCAAATCGCTGCCAAGAGCGAACCCAACTGGGCAGTCAATTGGTTCGTTGGTGACTTAGCTCGTCTTCCTATAAAAGACGCCAGTATGGATATTTTACTTGATATCTTTTCCCCTGCCAATTACGGAGAATTTCGTCGCGTTTTATCTAAAGACGGTATTTTGATAAAGGTTATTCCAACTGAAAATCACCTCAAGGAAATCCGTCAAAGGGTACAGGACCAGCTGACAAACAAGGACTATTCCAACCAAGATATCAAAAATCATTTCCAAGAACACTTTACCATCCTATCTAGTCAAACTGCCTCTCTGACTAAGACTATTACAGCAGATCAGCTTCAAGCCCTACTCAGCATGACGCCCCTACTCTTTCACATCGACCAGAGCAAGATTGACTGGAGCCAACTGACAGAGATTACTATTGAAGCAGAGATACTTGTTGGAAAAGTACTGTAATTGGCACATAAAAAGAAACCGCATTTCAAGAAGATCTGCGGTTTTAAATTTCAATTTTTAAACTATCTATCCCAAAAGTCTAAAACATTTAAATCTTTTAGCTTCTCCATTTATTTTCGATTCGAAATAACAAACTTATCAATAAATAGCAAGTGATATAGGGCCAGTACCAAACCCCAAAGGCTACCACGAAAAGAGATTTCTTGATGATTGAGAGGAAACAAATCATGGTTACCTATATAGAGGCAGGTCAAAATGATAAATAAAATCCAAAATAAATCAGTCCATTTATATTTTGAAAAATATTTTTTCCACATAAAAACACCTTCTTTCCTACAATTATATTATAATACTTTGTGTAAGCGAATACAAGAAATATGAGGTAATCAACTACGAAGAAATATAAGGCTGAAGACAGTGAAAACCAGCATTTTAAGCGCTGGTTTACTGTTTTAAACTAGGTTTCTTACAAGCTTACTAACACTTAGCTTTTAAAAAAGTTAGTTTTTGAAGCGCTTGGATAAATAGAATCTAGAAAACAGAAAAAACTAAAAAGAATGTAGGGAAGTAAACCCTACATTCTTAAAATAACTTAGTACATAAATGATAATGCTGTCGCCGCCATCAATATTGCAAGAACTATTTTCCAAATTTTTTTATTTTTTCCAAAAATCTTATCAGGTAACAAGCTTATTACAAGAAAGGTAATAAACAACACCAATTTAAGTGTATATATCATAAAAACACCTTCTTTCCTACAATTATATTATAATACTTTGTGTAAGCGAATACAAGAAATATGAGGTGATCAACTACGAAGAAATAGAAGGCTGAAGACAGTAAAAACCAGCATTTTAAGCGCTGGTTTATTGTTTTAAACTAGGTTTCTTACAAGCTTACTGACACTTAGCTTTAAAAAAAGTTAGTTTTTGAAGTTGATTAATTGTTAATTTTCCAAACTGTACTCTTTTTTTATTTTTCAACCCCCAATAACTAAGTGCAAGTAATGCTACAACCCAAGCAAAAGTGATTCCCAAACTGTCAAAATTCAACTTGAAATCTGGTTTATTAAAGAAATCTACATAGACTCCTAAGAAAGTTGTATCCATAAATTTCTTGATCTCTGAGCTAACTTGAGAAAACATCGGCAAGAATGAGAGACCAAGCATTGGAATCAAACCATAAACCTGAGCCTGAGTTTGTGTCTCTGAAATAGCTCCAATCACTAAATTTAAGAGGATTGTACATAATGCTACCAGAGAAGCTACTACAAGGTATACAGGATAATCTTTTGCGAAATCCACTTCAACCATAATAGGGAAGGAAATAACTGAAGCCAAGGCAAAGATTACAGGATAAAACAACACGGAAACAAGATATTCTCCACGGCGAACTCCGCTTAAAATGAGTGTTTTAAAAATTCTTTTTTCTTTTTCCTCTGCAATAGAGTTTGAAATCATTGACCCAGAAGAAAATGAGAATGCCATTGTTAAAGAACTAAACAATAGTGTTTTCCCTTGAGTGCCATCTGTATTCATAAAATTTTGGAAGAGTAGAACCATAAAGAATGGGAATACTACCTGTACCAAAGTGTTTTTGTTTGTTAATAATACTTGTGTCCTCAACCAGATAAGGGCTAAAATTCTCTTAAACATCTAATTTTTCTCCTGTCAATTTAATAAAAATATCTTCTAAAGTTGGTTCACATGAGTGAATCGTCATCATTTTTTTATAATCTTCTTGCTGCAAGTCTTCAAAGCGCACTACCTTTTTAGTAAAATCACTATAGGTTACTGCAACATTCTTTTCCGTGTTGTATTTTTGGATAATTTCGCCTGGGCTTCCTTGTTCAATAAGATCACCTTTATTCAAAAGAGCTAGGTTATCACATAATAAAGTCGCCTCATTCATATCATGAGTAGTTAAGAAAATGGTTGTTCCTCTTTCCTTTAACTCCTGTAGTAATTTGTGAATCTTCTTTGAGGTAGTGGGATCTAACCCACTTGTAGGTTCATCTAAAAATAGAACTTTAGGATAATTGATTAAAGCACGAGCTAAAAGCATTCGTTGACGCATTCCTGTAGAAAGTTTCTCAGCTGGAGTGTCTTTACTATCATACAGACCAACTTGTTTTAGAATTTCTTCAATTCGAGATTTTGAAACTCCGTATAGTCTTGCAAATAGTAACAAGTTATTGTACAAACTTAATTTTTCGTAATAACCACTTGTGTCACCTACTAAACCTAACTCTTCAAAATCTGACGGAAGTAATTTTTGAGAATCTTTCCCTAATAATTCTGTCTTTCCGCTGTTAGCCTGTAGCTGTCCTGTCAGAATATTGATCATTGTTGTCTTCCCTGAACCAGATGGACCTAGGAATCCAAAAATTTCTCCTTCGTTTATTGAAAAACTAATTTGATTTAAAGCAATATTATCTCCAAATCGCTTTGTAACTCTTTCTACCTTAATCATTTTATTACCTCTTTCTAATGATAAATTGTATTTTAGAAACTTCACTCACTCCCATCGGTTATGTCAACAACTCTAATTCTAGGCTTTAAGTTGGAGTCCATTTTGATTTCTCTCATTTCATTTGGAAGTAAGAGAACTAATTTTAGCAACTTCTCATCAAGTGTTACTTTACATAGTCGTCTGCTATCTAGACTATTTTTGATAATCAGATAGTCCTTCTTGACAAACTTTTCATCCATATAATAGTCAATTGTTTTTACCATATTTTCCTCCCGCTTGCTAATCTACATCCCGTTAAATAGAAATGTTTCTAGCATTGCGTTCTGCTTAACTTATTTACAATAACAGTATATCCCTTACGAGAGTAAAAAAACAGGACATAAATGTCCACTGACATTTATGTCCTGTTTTTAAATTGAAATTATGAAAAATCCTTATTTTTTTCCTCTATCACTCGATTTTTAAAATTCATGTCATTCAAAAATTCTGCTCCGTTAATAGCTTTTTCATAGTATTGTAGGGCTTTTTCTTTATCTTTTTCTCCGTATAAGTAATATTTTGCTTCAATGAAGTCTACAGTTGGTTTTAAACTAGTATCTCCGATGTCAATCATAATTTCTCTTAAAATGCTCAATATTTCAGGAATAAATTCATGATAATTAATGTCAAGCTGATAAAGGACTAAACCTATTAGTACTCTTTGAAGCAAATGAATATAGTTTGTATCATCATAATTTGTTTGAGATACAATATTTAGACAAACTTTGTTTAAAGTTACTTCATCTCGTTCTGCATTAACAGCTAAAGATAAAAAATACAAGTACAATAGTAGTAGATCATTTGTCGAATATTCTGTTCGCAACATTGTTTGCTCAAAATACTCCTCAATTAAACCTTCCCCATATTCAGCGTTTTCAGAAACATATACATCATCAATAGCTTGTAGAACCTCAACTGCTACTTGCTCATCCTCAGGAAGTTGGTCATAAAAGCGTTCCTGAATTTCCTCAAAGATTTCCTCACGTTGACGGATTTTTTCTTCATCTCCATGAATAGATTGACGAATCAATTTTGTTTTTAGTTTTAAATACTCCTTAGGAACAATTAACAATCCCTCGTCAATTAACTGAGACATCGGAACCTCTAACACTTCAGCTATATAGTCTAGTTTAGCTAAACTGGGCAAGTTATTTCCAGTTTCAATTCGACCTAACTGACGAACAGTAAGTTCTTTTTCATCTCCACAAAAGGCTTCCCTACTCAATCCCCTTTCAGTCCGTAAGGTACGAATTCGTTTCCCGATTTCTAAATTTTTCATCTTATTCCTCTGTAAATAGTCTTTTGCACATAAAAATAAAAGTAGTTACGCTATTGATTATCATCTATTATTTCAAATATATTAAATTCTTACTAACAAAGCTCCCCATATTGCCTATCAGCATCCCTTCATAATGAACAAAGAGTTTTTTTACATATCAGGAAACTCTTCTTTCATCTCCTCTATCACTCGATTTTTGAAATTCATATCATTAAAAAATTCTGCCCCATTGATAGCTTTTTCATAGTATTGTAGGGCTTTTTCTTTATCTTTTTCCCCGTATAGGTAATATTTGGCTTCTAAGTAGTCTACCGTTGGTTTTAAGTTTGAATCTTGAATTTCCATCATAATTTCTCTTAGAAAATTAAAAATGACAGAGATATCTTCGTAGTATTCGTTCCTCAATTGATACAACAGTATTGCAATTAACACTCTTTGTAACAGATGCATGTAAGTATTATCTGAACAGTCAATTATGGTCACGATGTTATTTCTTACTTTTTTTAAAACGTCATCATTTCGTTTAAAACTAATAGCATTTGATAAAAAATATAAATATAAGATCAATAAATCATTTACAGAATACTCCGTTTGTAGTAAAGTTTGATTGAAATATTCCTCAATCAAGCCCTCTCCAAATTCAGCATTTTCAGAAACATATACATCATCAATGGCTTGTAGAACTTCAACTGCTACTTGTTCATCCTCAGGCAGTTGGTCATAAAAGCATTCTTGAATTTCTTCAAAAATAACCTCACGTTGGTGGATTTTTTCTTCATCTCCATGAATAGATTGACGAATCAATTTTGTTTTTAGTTTTAAATATTCTTTAGGAACAATTAACAAGCTTTCATCAATTAACTGAGATATTGAAACTCCTAACACTCCAGCTATATAGTCTAGTTTGGCTAAGCTGGGCAAGTTATTTCCTGTTTCAATTCGACCCAACTGACGAACAGTCAGTTCTTTTTCATCTCCACAAAAAGCTTCCCTACTCAATCCTTTTTCAGTCCGTAAGGTACGAATTCGTTTTCCAATCTCTAAATTACTCATAATAAGCCTCTTCAAATTCTAATTTGATAGTCAAATAACTACTTGTATACGTTTCCATTTTAACACACTTTCCTACAATTTTCAGATAAAAATAATGATAACTAATAGATGTAAGCCATAACTCTGTATAGATGCTCCATTTCAATAAAGTATCTGAGGTATATTTCTACTCAAGCATTCAAAAAAGCGAATTTCAATCGAAATTCGCTTCATAGGAAAGTGTATTAGTATAAATCTTGTATCTTAGTTCAAGTGCCAGATATCTTCGTTATACTGAGCGATTGTACGGTCAGATGAGAAGAATCCTGCTTTAGCAATGTTGACGATGACTTTATCCAACCATGCATCACGGTCTTCGTAGTCAGCAAGCATTTGCTCTTTCACTTTGATGTAGTCTTCTAAGTCAAGAAGAGTCATGAACCAGTCTTTGTTGATCAATTCATTGTAAAGACGTTCCAAGCGCTCTTTGTTTCCAGCTGCAAGAACTGCATCGCTAACGATGAAGTCAACCAATGGTTTGATAGCTTGACGAGCGTAGAATTCGCTTGATTTGTAAGCTGCTTTTGCATAAAGATCGATAACAGTTTCTGAATCTTCACCGAAGATGTAGATGTTTTCGTCGCCAACCAACTCAGCGATTTCCACGTTAGCACCGTCCATAGTACCTAGAGTCAAAGCTCCGTTCAACATGAATTTCATGTTACCAGTACCTGAGGCTTCTTTAGAAGCAAGTGAGATTTGTTCTGAGATATCACATGCTGGGATAAGGAAGCTTGCTGCAGTAACGTTGTAGTTTTCAACCATAACTACTTGCAAGTGTGGAGCTACTGCTGGATCGTTAGCAATAACTTCTGACATGCAAAGGATCAAGTGGATGATGTCTTGAGCGATTGTGTAGGCTGGAGCTGCTTTACCACCAAAGAAGATTGTGATTGGGCGAGCAGGGATGTTACCAGCTTTGATGTCAAGGTATTTGTGGATTACGTACAAAGCGTTCATTTGTTGGCGTTTGTACTCGTGAAGACGTTTGATTTGGATGTCAAAGATAGAGTTTGGATTGATTTCTACACCTTGGTGTTCTTTCAAGTGACGAGCCAATTTACGTTTATTGTGAGCCTTGATGCTTTCCAATTTTTCTTTGACAGCTGCTTTGTCTTCGTAAGACAAGAGTTTTTCAAGCTCATCAGCTTCATGGTGCCAACCATCTCCAAGAATCTCATCCAAGTAGTGAGACAAGCTTGGGTTAGCATGCATGAGCCAACGACGGAAAGTGATACCGTTTGTTTTGTTGTTGAATTTTTCTGGGTAAAGGTCATAGAAGGCTTTCAACTCAGAGTTCTTCAAGATTTCAGTGTGGAGTGCTGCTACCCCGTTAACACTGTATCCGTAGTGGATATCCATGTGAGCCATGTGAACACGTCCGATCTCATCGATAATTTGCACAGCTGGATCTTTGTATTCTGCTTTCACGCGACGGTCCAATTCTTCGATAATTGGTACCAAGTGAGGAACCACTTCTTGCAAGAATTCAAGAGGCCATTTTTCAAGGGCTTCAGCAAGGATTGTGTGGTTAGTGTAGGCAGTCATGCTACGAACGATTGAGATTGCTTCATCAAGCTCGATACCACGTGCAGTCAAAAGACGGATCAATTCAGGGATAACCATTGATGGGTGAGTATCGTTGATTTGTACAACTGCGTAGTCAGCAAGGTCATGCAAGTTGCTTCCTTTTTCGATTGCTTCGTCGATGATCAATTGCGCACCGTTTGAAACCATGAAGTATTGTTGGAAGATACGGAGCAATTCACCTTGGCGGTCACTATCATCTGGGTAAAGGAAAAGAGTCAAGTTGTGAGCGATGTCTGTCTTATCAAAGTTGATACCGTCTTTAATGATTGAAGAATCAACTGAATCCAAGTCAAACAAACGCAAACGGTTCTTCGTTTCTGTCTTGTAACCAGGAACATCAAGATCGTAAAGAGTTGATGTCAATGTGAAGTGGGCAAATGGTACTTGGTAGCTACGGCTTGAGCGAACCAACCAGTTTTGCTCTGTCAACCATGCATTTGGAATTGTTTCTTGTTGGTTATTTTTAAGAACTTGTTGGAAAAGACCGTAGTGGTAGTTAAGACCAACACCGTCACCGTTCAAACCAAGAGTCGCAATTGAGTCGATAAAGCAGGCAGCCAAACGTCCCAAACCACCATTACCAAGAGATGGTTCCAATTCAACTTCTTCAACTTCGATCAAGTCTTTACCTGCAGCTGCAAGTTCTTTTTTAACATCATCGTAAAGACCAAGGTTAATCAAGTTGTTTGACAAGAGTTTACCAATCAAGAACTCAGCTGAAATGTAGTAAACTTTTTTCTTACCAGTGTTAACTGGTTTTTTGCTGCTTGCAAGCTTGCTGTAGTTAAGAAGAGCAAGGTAAAGCTCTTCATTGCTACATTCTGCAATGGTTTTTTTGTAACGATTTTGTACAAATTCTTGTAGTGATAACATGTTTAAGGTGTCTCCTGATATTGTATTATTTCTTTAATTCTACCAAATTTTCATTGATTCGGCGATAAATTGTTGTCAAGTCAAGCAAACTTTCCTCGACAGCTGGTGTCAATTGATCTTCAGTCATACGCCAAGACCAGTTTCCACCAAGGGTAGATGGGAAGTTCATGCGAGCTGCCTCATCCAATTCTAGCAAATCTTGCATAGTCGCAATTGCCATGAAGCTAACTGATGAAAAGACGGTACGAAGCATAGCATGTGGCACTGTTTCGTATTCTTTACGGTTAGTGTAGCGAGCCATGTATTCACGAGTCGCATCATCGATCTCGTTACGGTACCAACCAAGAACCGTATTGTTATCGTGTGTTCCTGTGTACATAACTGAGTTAGCAGGTGCCAAGTGTGGGCTATCGATGCTTTCGTCTTCTGGGTTGAAAGCAAATTGAAGAATCTTCATTCCTGGGAAGCCAGTACGTTCACGCAATTCGATAACTTCATCAGTCATGAAGCCAAGGTCTTCAGCGATGATGTTTAGCTCACCAAGTTCTTCCTTAACGGCTGCAAAGAGCTTGTAGCCAGGACCTTTGACCCATTCACCAGGTGCTGCTGTATCGGAACCAGCAGGGATTTCCCAGTAAGATTCAAAACCACGGAAGTGGTCGATACGAACGATATCGTAGATTTTGAAGCTTTCACGCAAGCGTTCAATCCACCATTTGTAGTCGTCTTTGTCCATTGCTTCCCAGTCATAGATTGGGTTACCCCAAAGTTGACCAGTTGCAGAAAATTCATCTGGTGGGCATCCTGCGATACAAGTTGCCTTACCGTTGACATCTGTCTTGAAGAGATGTGGATTTGCCCACATATCGCTTGAATCTTCCGCTACGTAGATTGGCATGTCCCCAACGATTTCGATGTGGTTATCGTTAGCGTAAGCTTTCAATTTCAACCATTGTTGGAAGAAGAAGTATTGAGTCACACGGTGGTAAACCAACTTATCTGCCAATTGCTCACGGTAGCTTTCAAGTGCTGAGGTTTTACGAGTACGAGCATCTGCATCTGGCCATTCTGTCCAAGCAAGATTGTCAAAATGCTCTTTAATAGCCATATACTCTGCAAAGAGTTCAAGCCATGATTGGTTGTCTTGAGTAAATTTCTCAAAATCTTTAACATCTCCTACTTCAAAGAAACGTTTTACTGCTTTTTCTAAAAGAGGACGACGTGCATAGTAGATTTTCGCATAATCAACTTCAGACGCATCGCTACCAAAGTCAACCCCTTCAAGGTCACTTGCTTGCAACAAGCCTTGTTCTACCAAGATATCTAAATCGATGAAATGAGTGTTCCCTGCGAAGGCTGAGAAAGATTGGTAAGGAGAGTCTCCGTAACTAGTTGTTCCTAGTGGAAGGATTTGCCAGTAACGTTGTTTTGTGCGAACCAAAAAATCAACGAAGTCGTAAGCACTTTTACCAAATGATCCGATTCCGTATGCTCCTGGAAGAGAAGAAATGTGCATCAACACACCACTTTGACGTTTTTTCATAATAAGCACCTCATGTGTTTATAGTTAGATATTACATTTTTACGAACGCAAACGTTTGCGCTATGATTAGTATATCTCATTTTCTTGATAAATGCAAGCGGTTTTAAATAACTTTTTTGATTATTTTTTAAAAATTTTTTCTTCTTACTCGTATATATATCCTTTCAGGAAACAAACAAAATAGGAATAAGGGTTTCACTTATCTTACTTAAGCAAAAATAAAGTGAGAATTCTCTCTACTTTCCATTTGTAAATTAGGCAATCGTTTTCTCAACTTTTTTAAATTTGAAACAAAACCGATTTTTAAGATTTTCTACTATTTATATGACGATTAAGCGTTTACCATTTTCTACAATTTTTTTATTTTTTTTATAAAAAACACTTGCAACCGCTTTCTGTTTATGTTATACTAGTCCCATAAAGGAAAACGTTTGCGTTTCCTCATTATAAAATTTGTTATTCTTTAGGAGGAATACACTATGTCATCTAAATTCATAAAGAGCGCTTCTGTGCTTGGAACTGTTACACTTGCTAGCTTGCTTTTGGTAGCTTGTGGAAGCAAACCTGCTGAAAAAGCTGCTGATACTGGTTCATCTGAAGCGAAAGAAATCACTCTTTACGTTGAGGACCAATACAAAGCTTATGCTGAAACAGTTGCTAAAGCTTATAAAGAACAATCAGGAACAACAGTTAACATCAAATCTGGTGACCAACTTGGTGGTCTTGACAAACTTTCTCTAGATAACCAATCTGGTAAAGCTGCTGACGTTATGATGGCACCATACGACCGTGTAGGTAGCCTTGGTACTGACGGACAACTTTCAGAAGTTAAATTGAGCGACGGCGCTAAAACAGATGATAAAACTAAATCTCTTGTAACAGCTGCTGACGGTAAAGTTTACGGTGCTCCTGCCGTTATCGAGTCACTTGTTATGTACTACAACAAAGACTTGGTAAAAGAAGCTCCAAAAACATTTGCTGACTTGGAAAACCTTGCTAAAGATAGCAAATACGCATTCGCTGGAGAAGATGGAAAAACTTCTGCTTTCCTAGCTGACTGGACAAACTTCTACTATGCATACGGACTTCTTGCTGGTAACGGCGCTTACGTATTCGGTCAAAACGGTAAAGACGCTAAAGACATCGGTCTTGCCAACGACGGCGCTATCAAAGGTGTAGAATACGCTAAATCTTGGTATGAAAAATGGCCTAAAGGTATGCAAGATACGGAAGGAGCTGGAAACCTAATCCAAACTCAATTCCAAGAAGGTAAAACAGCTGCTATCATCGATGGACCTTGGAAAGCTCAAGCCTTCAAAGACGCTAAAGTAAACTACGGTGTTGCAACTATCCCAACTCTTCCAAACGGAAAAGACTACGCAGCATTTGGTGGTGGTAAAGCTTGGATCATCCCATCAAGCACTAAGAACCTTGAAGCTGCTCAAAAATTTGTAGACTTCCTTGTTTCAACTGAACAACAAAAAGCCTTCTACGATAAGACTAACGAAATCCCAGCTAACACTGAAGCTCGTTCATACGCTGAAGGTAAAAACGATGAGTTGACAACAGCTGTTATCAAACAGTTCAAGAACGCTCAACCAATGCCAAACATCTCTCAAATGTCAGCAGTTTGGGACCCAGCTAAAACAATGTTGTTTGAAGCTGTAAGCGGTAAGAAAGATGCTAAAACAGCAGCTAACGATGCTGTAACATTGATCAAAGAAACAATCAAACAAAAATTTGGTGAATAAGAAATTTGTTCAAGGGGGGTGGAAATCAAATCCCCCTTTGAATTTATCAACAAAAACACAAATAGTTTAGGTTTTATCTAGAAACCAGTATCCTATGAAAGGAGTTATTATGGAAAAGCAACAACCTAGTAAAGCAGCCCTGCTGTCTATCATTCCTGGGTTAGGACAGATTTACAATAAACAAAAAGCCAAAGGTTTTATCTTCCTTGGTGTAACCATCGTATTCGTCCTTTATTTCCTAGCACTTGCAGCCCCTGAATTGAGCAATCTCATCACTCTTGGTGACAAACCAGGTCGTGATAATTCCCTCTTTATGCTGATTCGTGGTGCCTTCCATTTAATCTTTGTAGTTGTTTATGTACTCTTTTATTTCGCAAATATTAAAGATGCACATACAACTGCTAAGCACATTAACAATGGTATTCCAGTAGCACTTACCTTTAAAGAAATGGTCAAAGGAATCTATGAAAATGGCTTCCCTTACCTCTTGATCATTCCATCTTATATTGCCATGACTTTTGCGATCATCTTCCCAGTTATCGTAACCTTGATGATTGCCTTTACCAACTACGACTTCCAACACTTGCCACCAAACAAATTGTTGGACTGGGTTGGTTTGACGAACTTTACGAACATTTGGAGCTTGAGTACCTTCCGTTCTGCCTTTGGTTCTGTTCTTTCTTGGACTATCATTTGGGCTTTATCTGCCTCAACTTTACAAATCGTAATCGGTATCTTCACAGCTATCATTGCTAACCAACCATTTATCAAAGGAAAACGTATCTTTGGTGTTATTTTCCTTCTTCCTTGGGCTGTTCCAGCCTTCATCACTATCTTGACATTCTCAAATATGTTTAACGATAGTGTCGGAGCCATCAACACTCAAGTCTTGCCGATCTTTGCTAAATTCCTTCCTTTCCTTGATGGGGCTCTTATTCCTTGGAAAACAGACCCAACTTGGACTAAGGTTGCCTTGATTATGATGCAAGGTTGGCTTGGATTCCCATACATCTACGTTTTGACTTTAGGTATCTTACAATCTATTCCTAACGACCTTTACGAAGCAGCTTATATTGACGGTGCCAATGCTTGGCAAAAATTCCGCAACATCACTTTCCCAATGATCTTGGCTGTTGCAGCACCTACTTTGATTAGCCAATACACCTTCAACTTTAACAACTTCTCTATCATGTACCTCTTCAATGGTGGAGGACCTGGTAGTGTCGGAGGTGGAGCTGGTTCAACCGATATCTTGATCTCATGGATTTACCGTTTGACAACAGGTACATCTCCTCAATACTCAATGGCGGCAGCTGTTACCTTGATTATCTCTATCATTGTCATCTCAATCTCTATGATCGCATTCAAGAAACTACACGCATTTGATATGGAGGATGTCTAAGATGAATAACTCAATTAAACTCAAACGTAGACTGACTCAAACCCTTACTTACCTCTACTTAATTGGCCTATCAATCGTGATTATCTATCCACTTTTGATTACTATCATGTCAGCCTTTAAAGCAGGTAACGTCTCAGCCTTTAAACTAGATACTAATATCGACCTCAATTTTGATAACTTTAAAGGCCTCTTCACTGAAACCTTGTACGGTACTTGGTACCTCAATACTTTGATTATCGCCTTGATTACCATGGTTGTTCAAACAAGTATCATCGTACTTGCTGGTTATGCCTACAGCCGTTACAACTTCTTGGCTCGTAAACAAAGTTTGGTCTTCTTCTTGATTATCCAAATGGTGCCAACCATGGCCGCTTTGACAGCCTTCTTCGTTATGGCACTTATGTTGAATGCCCTTAACCACAGCTGGTTCCTCATCTTCCTCTACGTTGGTGGTGGTATTCCGATGAACGCTTGGCTCATGAAAGGCTACTTCGATACAGTGCCAATGTCTCTAGACGAATCTGCAAAACTAGACGGTGCAGGACACTTCCGCCGCTTCTGGCAAATTGTTCTTCCACTTGTTCGCCCAATGGTTGCCGTACAAGCTCTCTGGGCCTTCATGGGACCTTTCGGGGACTACATCCTCTCTAGTTTCTTGCTTCGTGAGAAAGAATACTTTACTGTTGCCGTAGGACTCCAAACCTTCGTCAGCAATGTGAAAAACTTGAAGATTGCCTACTTCTCAGCAGGTGCTATCCTCATCGCCCTTCCAATCTGTATTCTCTTCTTCTTCCTACAAAAAAACTTTGTTTCAGGACTTACAAGTGGTGGCGACAAGGGGTAATATACCCCCGCCACCCTTTTTCATTTTGGAGCTTGTGACTATAAAAATATCCTTGTAGCAAGCAATTTGTCTCCTAGACTTGAAATAAAGCGCATTTCTCTATATAATAATACTCATATAGAAAACACCTTTTAGAAAGATACAAATGCTTCCATATCCATTTTCCTATTTTTCAAGTATTTGGGGATTTCGTAAGCCCCTGTCCAAACGTTTCGGACTCAACTGGTTTCAACTACTCTTTACCAGTATCTTCCTTATCAGCTTGTCTATGGTACCCATTGCCATCCAAAACAGCTCCCAGGAGACTTATCCCCTAGAAACCTTTATCGATAATGTCTATGAACCATTAACAGATGAGGTGGTTCAGAATCTCTCTGAACATGCTAGAATTGTTGATGGTAAGTTAACTTATACAGGAACAGCTAGTCAAGCGCCTTCTCTTGTGATTGGTCCAAGTCAAAGCAAGGAGTTACCGAAGGACTTGCAACTACATTTCGATACAAAAGAACTGGTCATCAGCAAGGAAAGTAAAGAACTGACCCGCATTTCTTACCAAGCCATTCAGACTGAGAGTTTCAAAAGCAAGAACAGCTTGACCCAAGCAATTTCTAAAGACTGGTACCAGCAGAATCGTGTCTATATCAGTCTCTTCCTAGTTCTCGGTGCCAGCTTCCTCTTTGGTTTGAATTTCTTTATCATCTCTCTAGGAGCGAGTCTTCTCCTTTATATCACTAAGAAATCACGCCTCTTTTCATTTAGAACCTTTAAAGAGTGCTACCATTTTATCTTGAACTGTTTAGGATTGCCAACTCTGATTACGCTTATTTTGGGATTATTTGGCCAAAATATGACAACCCTCATCACTGTACAAAACATTCTTTTTGTTCTATATCTGGTCACTATCTTTTATAAAACACATTTCCGTGATCCAGATTACCATAAATAGGAGATTTTTATGCCCGTTACGATTAAAGATGTGGCCAAGGCTGCTGGTGTTTCACCTTCAACCGTAACCCGTGTTATTCAAAATAAATCAACCATTAGCGACGAAACAAAAAAACGCGTTCGCAAGGCTATGAAGGAGCTCAATTACCACCCAAACCTCAACGCTCGTAGTTTGGTAAGCAGTTATACCCAAGTTATCGGCTTGGTCCTTCCTGACGACTCAGACGCCTTCTATCAAAATCCTTTCTTCCCATCTGTCCTCCGTGGTATCGCCCAAGTCGCCTCTGAAAACCACTACGCCATTCAGATCGCGACAGGTAAAGATGCCAAAGAGCGTCTTAAAGCTATTTCTCAGATGGTCTATGGTAAGCGTGTAGATGGTTTGATTTTCCTCTATGCCCAAGAAGAGGACCCTTTGGTTAAGTTAGTAGCAGACGAGCAATTTCCTTTCCTTATCTTAGGTAAATCTCTATCTCCCTTCATTCCACTTGTCGATAATGACAATGTCCAAGCTGGTTTTGATGCGACAGAGTATTTCATCAAAAAAGGATGCAAGCGAATTGCCTTTATCGGAGGTACTAAGCGACTCTTCGTAACACAAGACCGTCTGACAGGTTACGAGCTAGCTCTAAAACAATACCAACTTCCTCTCGATACTAATCTGACTTACTTTGCTACTGAATTTCTTGAAGATAATGGTTATCGCTTTAGTAGACTTCTCTTCAAACACGATCCAAATATTGACGCTATTATTACCATTGATAGTCTCCTTGCTGCAGGGGTCTGTGATTACATCGCAAAACACCAACTGGATGTCCCTGTCCTCAGCTTCGACTCAGTCAATCCCAAGCTCAACTTGGCAGCCTATGTCGATATCAATAGTTTGGAGCTTGGTCGTGTTTCCTTTGAAACTATTCTCCAGATCATCAATGATGCTAAAAGCAATAAACAAATTTGTTATCGCCAGTTGATTGCCCACAAAATTATCGAAAAATAAAAACCAGCTCGCGCTGGTTTTTTTGGTCATTGTACTCAATGAAAATCAAAGATCAAACTAGGAAGCTAGCCGCAGGTTACTCAAAGCACAGCTTTGAGGTTGGAGATAAAGCTAACGTGGTTTAAAGAGATTTTCGAAGATTATTAATTATCAGTTTCTACAAATCGTCCCAAAATATGAACATTCTCCGAGACAGAGACGAAGGCGCTTGGATCCACCTGTTTCATAATCTGTTTAAATTCATTAAACTCTGCACGTGTAATGACAGTAATTAAAACTGCCTTTCTCTCGTGATTATAGGTTCCTTCTGCATCGTGGATCATGGTTGCACCGCGGTGCAATTTTTTATGGATTTTTTCAATTACCTTCTCTGGATGATTGGTCACAATCATGGCCTGCATGCGTTTTTGCTTGGTAAAGACAGCGTCTGTGACACGGCTAGAGACAAAGATGGTAATCATAGAGTAGAGAGCGTATTTCCAACCAAAGGTCAAACCAGCTATCAGCATGATAGTCCCATTTACCAAGAAAGAAATACTACCGACATTCTTACCTGTTTTCTTGCGAATAGTCAAACTGACAATATCCGTCCCACCACTGGAGATATTGTTGCGAAGAGCAAAACCAATCCCCAAGCCCATGACAACACCCCCAAAAAGGGCATTGATGATAGGATCCTCCGTCAAGGTCGCCACAGGGACAAACTGGATAAAGAAGGAACTCATGGACACCGTGATAAAGGTAAAGATGGTGAACTTATGGCCAATCTGATACCAAGCTAAGACCATCAAAGGGAAATTAATAGCATAGAAAGCCAATGAGATTGGAATATGAAAACCAAACCAGTGATTACTCAAAGCAGAGATAATCTGTGCCAGACCTGTCGCACCACTCGAATACACATGTCCTGGTTGGAAAAAGAAATTGACCGCCACTGCTGATAAAAAACCATAGACCAGAGAGGCCGAAATTTTCTCATCATATTTTTCGCGAGAGATGCTTTGTAAGACACGTAAAATTTTTATCTGATGAGCAAAGCGGCGCAGATAATAGCGCCACCGCTTAATTCGTTTTGCTTGTTTCATCTTCTTCTACTTGTAAGCTGAGTTCCTCTAGTTGTTTGAGAGCTACTGTTGAAGGAGCTTGTGTCATTGGGTCACTTGCCTTATTGTTTTTAGGGAAAGCAATGACTTCACGAATATTTTCTTCCCCTGCTAAGAGCATGACAAATCGGTCAAGCCCAATAGCCAAACCACCGTGTGGTGGGAAACCATAGTCCATAGCTTCAAGAAGGAAACCAAACTGGTCATTTGCTTCTTCAGCTGAGAAACCAAGAGCCTTGAACATGCGTTCTTGAAGGTCTTTTTGATTGATACGAAGGCTACCACCACCAAGCTCATAACCGTTCAAGACGATATCGTAAGCAATGGCACGAACCTTAGCCAAATCACCTTCTAATTCGTGAGCTGTCTCTTCCTGTGGAAGGGTGAACGGATGGTGGGCACTCATGTAACGACCTTCTTCTTCAGACCATTCAAACATTGGCCAGTCAACTACCCAAAGGAAGTTAAATTTATCGTTATCAATCAAGCCAAGCTCCTTGGCAATACGTCCACGAAGGGCACCGAGAGTTGCATTGGCTACCTCAAGCGTATCTGCCACAAAGAGAACCAAGTCCTTATCCTCAAGCGCAAGTGCTGCTGTCAATTCTGCTTGGATACTAGTCAAGAACTTAGCAACTGGTCCGTTTAATTCTCCATCAACAACCTTGACCCAAGCAAGACCTTTGGCACCGTACTGTTTGGCTACTTCAGTCATCTTGTCGATGTCTTTACGTGAGTAGTTGTCCGCAGCTCCTTTGACCACAATGGCTTTTACAGCAGGTGCTTCTGAAAAGACTTTAAAGTCTACACCTTTGACCACTGCTGTCAAGTCCTGAAGCAACATGTCAAAACGAGTATCTGGCTTGTCAGAACCGTAAAGAGCCATAGCGTCATCATACTTCATACGAGGGAATGGAAGCGTCACTTCGATACCTTTGGTTTCCTTCATCACGCGCGCAATCAAGCCTTCTGTGATATCTTGGATTTCTTGCTCAGTAAGGAAAGACGTTTCCAAGTCGACCTGAGTAAATTCAGGCTGGCGGTCTCCACGCAAGTCCTCGTCACGGAAACATTTGACGATTTGGTAGTAGCGGTCAAAACCAGCATTCATCAACAATTGCTTAGTAATTTGTGGACTTTGAGGAAGAGCATAAAAATGCCCTTTATTAACACGAGACGGTACCAAATAGTCACGCGCCCCTTCAGGTGTTGACTTAGAAAGGAATGGTGTCTCCACGTCGATAAACTCCAACTCATCCAAGTAATTACGGATAGAGTGGGTCACCTTAGCACGAAGTTTAAGATTTTCCAACATTTCTGGACGGCGAAGGTCAAGGTAACGGTAACGCAAACGCGTATCGTCATTGGCCTCAATCCCATCCTTAATCTCAAATGGTGTTGTTTTAGCTATATTAAGCACTGTCAGAGCTGTCACGTTTAACTCAACTACACCAGTTGGCAACTTATCATTGGCTTGTTCACGCGCAGCGACCTGGCCAGTCACCTCGATAACAAATTCACTACGAAGGCTTTCAGCTGTTGCCATAACCTCTGCAGATACTTTTTCAGGGTTGATAACCAACTGCATGATTCCTTCACGGTCACGAAGATCGATAAAGATCAAACCACCAAGGTCACGACGACGGCCTACCCATCCTTTCAAGGTTATTTCTTGTCCGATGTGTTCCTCACGAACACGACCAGCATACATACTACGTTTCATTGTTTCTCTCCTCTTTTATTCTGTTACTATTTTACCATAAAAGCACAAGCTCTTCATGAAAATCATCAGAAAAGTTTGTCAGTCTTTAAAAATCCAGTGACGACCCTAAAAATTAGCGTCCATACAAAAATCCGATGAACTTCATCGGACTCTTTTATTTTGAATTTTTGCCTGCTTTACGCTTTTCAGCGATTTCAGCTGCCTTTCGAGGCAAGACAATTTCCGTTGTGTAAGCCGTCCCAAAACGCCAGATACCAGCAATAGGGGCAAAGACTACTGCTAGATGGCTGTAGAAGAAATCACCTTTGAAGGCATAAGCTAGCGCCCCAATGATAAAAAATAGAACAACTGCCTGAATCACTGCTAATAAAATTACTCGTTTCATGTGACCTCCTGACTCTATTATAGCATGAGAATCATCAAAAAGCTGACTAAATTATTCAAAGCATGTAGAGAAATACTGTAGACCAGACCTTTTCTGCTAATATAAGCCAAGCCCAAGCTAAAACCAAGACTAGCATAAACTAAAAACTGTTGCAAAGTTCCTGGAGAATGAATCAAAGCAAACAGAACACTCGATACCAGAAGGAAAAGCAGAGTTTGTTTACTATTGTCCTGCTTAGGAAAGAGATAGCGTGCCAACATCCCTCTAAAGATAAGTTCTTCCGTCAAAGGAGCAAAAATAACGACCGCAAAGAATGAGAAAAGTGGTTGAGACAAGGTCAAGTCTATCGCTATTTGCTGATTTACTGAAGGATCATTTGGCAAGAAAAACTGGACAACCAGAGATAAGAACCAAACCAAGGCAGGGAGCCAAATAAATCGGTTAAAGCCACTCTTCTCAATACGAACAGGACCTTTCTGATACCATTTGTAAATGCCGTACACATAAACTCCAGCCAAGGCCACATAGAGCAAGGTCACAGCATAGGGTGAAGCGCCTAAGGCAAGCGACGTAGTCGCGAGCCCCTGAATGAAGCCATAGATGAATAAAAAGGATAGAATGGCTAGAAGAAACCAGCCAAGGTTTTTAAGTAATTTCATAAAGTTCTCCTATTTGAAATAACGTTTTACCATAGGTAACTGCATCACATTGATATAAACATGGATTGCTCCTACAAGCAAGAAAGCTAGTAACTGAATCTCTCCTGTCAAGAAAGAAATGATAAAAAGAAAAATATATAAGGCTGGTAAGACATACTGATTTAATTGGAATAAAATCCGAAAACTCTGTTCCAAATTAGCCTTGCGCTCCCCTTCATCGTAAGAATCGAAATGCTCCAAGATATCCTTTGGTGTAGAGAAAAACACCAAACCAATCTGACGAACAATCGCAATAGTCTTAAAAAGATAATTTTGAGCATTGAAAACCAACACTAATCCCAAAAAGGAAAGGGATAAGGTTATATGGCTAATATCGAGTACAATTACTTCACTTCCTGAAATGAAGAGAGCCAATAAAATCGCTACGCTTGCACTATTAAAAGCAATAGTTCCAAACTCGAGATTCCGATACATCTGCACATAATAGGTTTCATTCAGATCATCATCCATTTCCTCTTGATACAAGGAGTGAAATTTTCTGCTTTTCTTTAAGAAATTGAAAGTCAAAAGAAGACTAATGAAACCTATCAGTAAACAAATACCTGATATCCATGGTATCAAGACTTTCACATCTAACATAATTTCGTGGGATTCAGCACGTGCCTTAAACATCCCTACAAACATGCCCAAGAAACCTCCCAAGACAATAGACATCAAAAATAACAATCCATGTTTCTTTTTCATATTCATTCTCCTTATTCACTTGCTAGATTTTTGGATTTCTTTTCAATCCAGTCAACGACTGGGATAAGAGCAAAGTAGGCCCAAACAAATTGGTCGCTTTGATAGGGATTAAACCAGCCTAGGTCTATCCCAATCAGTAGAAATACGCTGACTAATAGAGCTATGGCAACTACATAATAAATCACTCTATACTTGTTCATCACTCGTCCTCCTCCAAGCGAAATACCGATTCGACTGTTTCGTTGAAAATTTGAGATATTTTCAAGGCAATCACAACGGACGGGGTGTATTCGTCCCGTTCCAATAGGCTGATAGTCTGTCTGGAAACCTCTGCTAGCTTGGCTAGTTCGGTTTGATTGAGGCCATCGCGAGCCCGTAGCTCTTTTAGACGATTTTTTAGTTGCATGTTACACACCTACTTTCCGTCAAATTCAACAGTTTGGATATCCTCAATGCGTTGTAGTTTGAATTTTTCTTTTCCTTTTTTATTAACACGACGTAGCTTGACCCATTCCTCATCAACATCCACAACTTCCCAGTTATCTGTTCCAAAAACTTGTCCAACGATTGTCGGTGTTTTCCCAATCAATTCTTTTAAAATTCTTGACATTTCTTTATTTCCTTTCTGTTTTTGCTCAATTCTTTTGATTTTATTCTCTAGTTTCTTGACCTTTTGGGAATGGTAGATATAATACATAATCACAAGAGGTACAAATCCTAATGCCCACATAATCGTTCCTTTCTCCTTTTCTCTTAACTTGCTTATATTGTAACACATCTTTTTCTTTTTGACAAGCATATTTGTCAAAAAGTTTATGATTTTTGTCATTTTGCAAAAGAAAAAGGTCAGAGTAGTTCTCTGACCAGTCTTTCTGTTATTAAAATCCTAGTTTTTCAAAGATTTCTGAGAAGTTTTGGCTGATTGCCTCAAGTGACACTTGCACTTCTTCTCGGGTTTGATTGTTCTTGACCGTCACTTGTCCACTTTCGACTTCACTCTCTCCTAGAGTGATGAGAGTCTTAGCCGCAAAGACATCGGCTGACTTGAATTGAGCTTTGAGCTTACGGTTGAGGTAATCGCGCTCTGCTTTGAAACCTTGTTGGCGAAGAGCTTGTACCAATTCCAAGGCCTTGACATTTGCTCCATCTCCCAAGACTGCGATATAGACATCTAGGGTGTTTTCGATAGGGAGAGACACACCTTGCTTTTCAAGAATGAGAAGCAGACGCTCTACACCAAGTCCAAAACCAAATCCAGCAGTTTCAGGGCCACCAAAGTAAGCAACCAAGCCATCGTAACGACCACCCGCACAGACTGTCAAGTCATTGCCCTCAATCTCAGTGATAAACTCGAAAATCGTGTGGTTGTAGTAGTCCAGACCACGCACCATATTGGTATCGATGATATAGTCTACTCCAAGATTTTCCAACATCTGACGCACAGTATCAAAATGAGCTTGGCTTTCTTCATCAAGGAAATCTAAGATAGAAGGCGCATTCTCGACTGCCACCTTGTCTTCTTTCTCCTTAGAGTCCAAGACACGGAGAGGATTTTCCTCCAAACGACGTTGGCTATCCTTAGATAAGGTCTCCTTGATCGGTGTCAAATAGTCAATCAAAGCTTGACGGTAGGCTGCACGGCTCTCAGGATTTCCAAGAGTGTTGAGGTGCAATTTGACACCTTGGATGCCGATTTCTTTCAAGAAATGGGCTGCCATCGCGATGGTTTCCACATCGGTAGCTGGATTGCTAGATCCAAAACACTCAACACCAATCTGGTGGAACTGGCGCAAACGCCCTGCCTGTGGACGCTCATAACGAAACATAGGGCCCATGTAGTAGAACTTACTTGGCTTTTGCACTTCCGGAGCAAAGAGTTTATTTTCCACATAAGAACGGACAACGGGCGCAGTTCCTTCTGGACGGAGGGTGATATGACGGTCACCCTTGTCATAGAAGTCATACATTTCCTTGGTTACGATATCGGTCGTATCTCCGACAGAGCGGCTGATGACCTCGTAGTGCTCAAAAATAGGTGTGCGCACTTCTGCATAGTTATAGCGCTTGAAAATCTCACGGGCAAAGCCCTCAACGTACTGCCACTTGGCAGATTCAGCAGGTAAAATATCCTGCGTTCCTTTTGGTTTTTGTAATTTCATAGGGTGTCCTCTTTAAACTTAATAGTCCTATTTTACCATAAATAAAGGGATTAAAACAGTGAGAAAAAATTTAGGATTTAGATATCATTTTTGAGATTAATAACTGTCAAAAGAATAGCCAGGAAGGAAAGACCAACAAATAGCATCCAAGTCAACTGTATATTCCATACGGCTACAAGTGAAAAACAGGCCGTTCCCACAGGTATGGATAAGGTGAACAATAAACCTAAAAAATTACTGGTACGAGCTAGAACCTCTGGAGCTAGATTTTTCAGGAGCATGGCACTAATCTTTGGTGAAACTTTACCAGATACATACAGAGTTAAAAGGAGAAATAGCAAACCAAGCACGACTTGATTGAATGCGTTAGCCAGACCAACTAGACTGAGTCCTACGGTCGCCCACATCATCAATCTAGGCAGAGACTGTTTCCCAAAATAATCATTGCCCGTAAGGCTACTGATGATGACTGCTACTAAAGCACAGACTTGACTGATAAATAGTGACTCCGTGTAAGAAAAATTCAAGAGAGAATGGCTCAAAAAGAAGATATTATAAATACCTCCTAAGGAACCACCCAAGGCATTGATAAGCAAGACAGCAAAGATCATGAATCCAAAGTTTTTCTGTCCACCTTTAAGAAAAACGAGACGTAAATTTCGATAAATCGTTAGAAACTGCTCTTTGATAGAAAGCTTCTCATTTTTCAGTGATTCACCATCAGCAGATGACATTGACAGGCTCAATTTGCTTCTTCCTAAAAAGAGAACAGAAGCTGATACGAGGAAGAAACAGGCATTGATTCCCGCAACGAGGGAAAAATTGTTGACCGATAGACCTAAGAGCCAGACTCCAAAAGCTTGACCCCCAATAGCTGAAATATAGGTGATGAATTGGGAAAAAGAGTAAGCTTCCATCAAATCCTCTTCAGCTACTTTTTCCTTAACGAGAGGCATGCGCAAACCACCAGCAAAATCACTGATTACATCGCTAATGACATTGATCAAACACAGACTAGAAAAAGCAAAGAGACTAGCTTGCTGAACAACTAGGGCTGCCAGAAAAAATAAAACCGCCTGAAACAAACCACTATAGACCATCCATTTGACCTTGTCCCTTGTGTAATCTGCCCGAATCCCTACAAAAACTGTAAAGAGAGTCGGAAGAATCATGACAATATTCGCCATAGCAACCGCAAAAGATGCTTGTGGCAAGGTCGATGCATAGACGATAAATACCAGGTTAAAAATTGAAGCACCAAAAGCATTGAAGAAGCGTGACAAAGTCAAGAGTCGATAAGCTTGATTTCTAAACAATAGTTTCATAGATAATCCCCCTTCTTGCTAGAAGTTTTATGTGAAGTATGACTATAGTATAGCACTTAGAAATTTTAGAGGAAAAACTTTTGAATATATGCAACAAATAAAATGAGCAAAAAAACGATAGAACTTCTTTGATAACCTGTGAGAGCTCAACAATTCTATCGCTTCAAATTTTAAATAATTTTCTTAGTTTGCAGATATTCAACAATCGGTCGTTTTTCTATAGTATTCGGCAGATTTGTTACAGCCTAGCATCTCAAAAATACGGACAGCATCTTCCATCTTTTTCTGACCTTCCTTGACTCTGCCTTGCTTGCTATCAAGGAGACCTTCCGCCCACAAATAGACAGTTCGGAAATAGGTTTCATTTTCATTGTAGAAATGCTCTTCGATAACACGTTTAAAATAAGAGGCATTGGTAAATTCTTCACACTCAATGCTGGCTAAAAAACCATTCAATAGTATAGTGTGAAAAAGGTTTCGATTGCCAGACATTTCCTTTAGAAAATCAGATTTACGTACCATTTCTCGTACATATCTAGTAAAAAGAGAAACAGATAAAAATGGAGAACTGACTGAAAATAAATTGAGTTCATAGATTCCCCAGATTTCGGTAGAAAACAAATAATCATGAAGGACTTTCCCCTCCTCTGCCGTTAACTCTACCCTTTCATCCATGCTCTTCATATAAGACTTGATAATAATGGCATTTAGAATATGTTTCTGTTTGTTTTGAGAATGTGCATGCTTTTGATACTCCCTGCGATACAAGTCCTCAAGCGGAGCTATGTTCTTTGGATTCAAGACATCTATGATTTCTTTTCTCAACTCAGAATCTGTATCATACTGAAAACCTCTCGCCAGAAAGAGGATTTCCTCCACACTGGCAGATATGTTTTCTAGGGCAAATAAAAACTTTTCCACCGAAAGCTCACTCTGACCTGTTTCAAAGCGGGACAACATAGACGGCGAAAATTGTCCCCCAGTTGCTTGTCTCAGCGAGATATTTCTTGACTCTCGTAATTGTCTAAAGACTTTTCCAATCTGCTCCATAGACTTCCCCTTGATTCAGCATTTTCTTTATATTATCATATTTTTTCAGAAAATTCATCAAAAACTTGCCAAATTGTCAGAATTATGAGAAAATAGAGGATATTTATCATGTGGAGGGACTATAATGAGAGAGGATATCAAAATCAATGACCGCGCTTTGGCCTTACAAGACCAAATTATCGAAAAACTAGAGAAGGTTTTTGATACAGATGTGGAATTGGATGTTTACAATCTAGGGCTGATTTATGAAATCAATCTGGATGAAACAGGTCTCTGCAAGATTGTCATGACCTTCACTGACACTGCCTGTGATTGTGCCGAAAGCCTGCCTATTGAAATCGTTGCAGGTCTGAAACAAATCGAGGGTATCGAAGATGTCAAGGTTGAAGTTACCTGGTCGCCTGCTTGGAAAATCACACGAATCAGTCGCTACGGCCGCATTGCCCTTGGACTGCCACCTCGTTAAGCAGGCAAATTACTTTTGAAGATGAAAAAAGCAAGCCGAAGTTGGCTTGCTTTTTGATACTCAATGAAAATCAAAGAACAAACTAGGAAACTAGCCGCAGGTTGCTCAAAACAGTGTTTTGAGGTTGTAGATAGAACTGACGAAGTCAGTAACCATACCTACGGCAAGGCGACGTTGACGTGGTTTGAAGAGATTTTCGAAGAGTATGAGTTTATTTTTTACCTGACTTGTCCATATTCCAGAAGTCTGTCACGGCTCCGCGTGAAGCAGATGATACGATGTGAGCGTATTTACCGAGGACACCACGACTGTAAAGTGGTGGCAAGGTTGTTTCTGCCTTGCGTTTTTCAAGTTCTTCTTCGGATACAGCCATGGAAATTTCTTTGGTATCTTGATCAACCGTAACGATATCGCCTGTACGAAGGTAGGCAATTGGTCCACCATCCTGAGCTTCAGGAGCGATATGTCCAACAACCAGACCATAAGTACCGCCAGAGAAACGGCCGTCTGTCAAGAGGGCAACCTTGTCTCCCTGACCTTTACCAACAATCATTGATGAAAGTGAGAGCATCTCAGGCATACCAGGACCACCCTTAGGTCCAACGAAACGAACAACGACTACATCGCCATCAACGATTTCATCTGTCAGAACGGCCTGAATCGCATCTTCTTCTGAGTCAAAGACTTTAGCTGGACCAACGTGACGACGCACTTTCACACCTGATACCTTGGCAACCGCACCGTCAGGGGCAAGGTTCCCGTTCAAGATGATAAGCGGACCGTCTGCACGTTTTGGATTTTCAAGTGGCATAATGACTTTTTGACCTGGTGTGAGGTCTGCAAAGTCAGCCAAATTCTCAGCAACTGTCTTACCAGTACACGTGATACGATCTCCGTGAAGGAAACCATTTGCCAAGAGATATCTCATAACCGCAGGGACACCACCGACTTCATAGAGGTCTTGGAAGACATACTGACCAGATGGTTTCAAGTCGGCCAAGTGAGGCACACGCTCTTGGATGGTATTAAAGTCCTCAAGTGACAAGTCAACATTGGCAGCATGGGCAATGGCAAGCAAGTGAAGAGTGGCGTTTGTAGAACCACCGAGAGCCATAGTCACAGTAATGGCATCTTCAAAGGCTTCACGAGTCAAGATATCTGATGGCTTGAGACCGAGCTCCAACATCTTAACAACAGCACGTCCTGCTGCTTCGATATCATCTTTCTTATCAGCTGATTCAGCTGGGTGAGAGGATGAACCTGGCAAACTCATACCGAGAACTTCTATAGCTGTCGCCATGGTATTAGCAGTATACATACCACCACAGCCACCAGGGCCAGGGCAGGCATTACATTCGAGACGTTTTACGTCCTCAGCCGTCATGTCACCGTGGTTCCATTTTCCGATACCCTCAAAAACAGAAACCAAGTCGATATCTTTGCCATCAAGATTTCCCGGTGCAATAGTTCCACCATAGGCAAAAATGGCTGGGATATCCATATTAGCAATGGCAATCATAGAACCAGGCATGTTCTTGTCACAGCCACCGATAGCAACAAAGGCATCCACGTTGTGGCCTCCCATAGCTGCCTCGATTGAGTCCGCAATGATATCACGAGATGTCAAAGAGAAACGCATTCCAGGCGTTCCCATGGCAATCCCGTCCGCTACAGTGATAGTCCCAAACTGCACAGGCCAAGCACCTGCCGATTTGACACCTTCTTTGGCTAATTTCCCAAAATCATGCAAGTGAATGTTACATGGTGTATTTTCCGCCCAAGTCGAAATAACCCCAACAATCGGTGTTTCAAAGTCCTTATCTGTCATACCAGTCGCACGAAGCATGGCACGGTTTGGTGATTTTACCATACTGTCATAAATGCTACTGCGGTGACGCTTATCTAATTCAGTCATCTAATCCCTCCCATTTCAGTTTTTACTATTATAGCACATTTTAAAGGCAATGAACAGAAGAAAATTCTTGAATTTTCAGAAAATTTCGATTAATTTGGTTGATGACCTTTTAATTTTTTCATCTTTTTTTGTCAAGTAACTTTACTTTACAAAAAAAATGTGTTATCCTAGTATGGTTGATGAAAATCAGTAGATTGAATCGAATATAAATACCTAAAGGAGAAATCAAAATGGCAGTACCTGCACGTCGCACTTCAAAAGCGAAGAAAAACAAACGTCGTACACACTACAAAGTAACAGCTCCATCTGTAAACTTTGACGAAACTACTGGAGATTACTCACGTTCTCACCGTGTATCACTTAAAGGATACTACAAAGGACGTAAAATCGCTAAAGCTGCATCAGCTGAATAATAGAAGGGAGATACCATGCGCGTAAATATTACACTTGAACACAAAGAATCTGGTGAACGCTTGTACCTTACTTCTAAAAACAAACGTAACACTCCAGACCGTCTTCAATTGAAGAAATACTCACCAAAACTTCGCAAACACGTTGTGTTTACAGAGGTTAAGTAAGCATTCAATACGAATCAATACAGAAGAAAAACGCTGTTCCAAGCGTTTTTTCTTTTTGTTAATTTCAGTATATTGCAAGGGAAATCATTCGAATGACTACATTATTGATAATATTTGTTAAGCCATCAAAAGTAATTAACATTTCATAGCGAGTAATCCTATTTAAACTCGTCTCACTATCTATTTTTTCTTATCTCTGTGTTATAATAAAATAGATTTTAAATCCATCTATTTTATTATTGAAAATTCTACGTTTTTCAATTGAATTTTGATTACAAATATTCGCGTGATTTTCGCGTGATTTTCGCGTGAATATTTTAAAATATATCTTAGAAATACGATGAAATCAAAGATTTTAATTATCTATCAAATTTACTTTTTCGCGTGACAATCATTTAAAAAAATAAATTTAAGCAACATTATATTTTAGAAAGGAAAAATATGGACTTAAAATTTGAAGGGGTTGATTTAGAATACAAAAAAGCTAAAAACGATCTTCCAGAGTCTTTCTGGGAAACCTACTCAGCATTTGCAAATACAAATGGCGGGAAAATAATTCTCGGGATAGACGAAAAAAATATTGACCCCTACCAAGGAGTCAATAATCCTCAAAAAATACGAGACAATTTATTCGCTTTAGTCGCAAACAAACAAAAAGTTAGCTGTAACTTACTTACCGATAATGATATTGAATACATTGACATTCCAGGCAAAAATAAACAACTCATGGTAATCACTGTAAGAGAAGCAAATCCTCACCAAAAACCCGTCCATCTAAAAAATGATTATCGTGAGTCATATAAAAGATTAGGTGAAGGCGATGTTCGACTTGATAAAGAAGAACTTAAATATCTGATGACTAGTTCTCATGATGATATTGATAGTGAGTTACTTAATAATTTTGACGAAAATGATTTAAATTTAGATACAATAGAACATTACAAGCAATTATTAATTGAACTTACTGGTAATACAAAATATAATAGCATTTCGTTGAGAAATTTTCTAATCGAAATTGGTGTATTTAAAAAAGACAGGATTGATAATACATATAAATTAACCGCAGGAGGACTAATATTTTTTGGAAAGTACAATTCTATCATTTCTCGTTATCCCAAATTTCAATTAGACTATTTTGAAAAAGATACCTCCCTTTCAACTAGGTGGAACGATAGAATTTCAACAGGGGATATGATGTACCCTGATTTAAACATGTTTGATTTTTTCAATTTAGCATATAAGAAATTAACTACTACAACAAATGATAGATTTGAGTTTAATAACGAATCTGCCCACCGTTTACCATTCAAGAAAGACCTATCTGAATCTATACGTGAAGCTTTAGTAAACTGCTTAATGCATGCTTACTATGACTTTGATTCTCCTATAGTTATTACAGCTTATCAAGACTTCTATGAATTTAAAAATCCAGGTAAGATGAAAATTTCTATTCCCGAATTTATACATGGCGGAACTTCCAAAACGCGAAATAGTACAATCTCTTCATTATTCCGTAGAATTGGGATGTCCGAAAAAGCTGGATCAGGTGGACCAAAAATTTTTGATATTTCCGAAAAATATAAACTAAAAATCCCTGAGGTAAGCACTACCTTTGATAGTACTGTTGTTACAATCTGGAAAGTAGACTTATTGTCTTCTTATGCGGATACATCAGATAATGAAAAGATAATACTTGAATATATCATTAAAAATGGTAGCATTACTAAAAATGATGTCCTCGAAAATTCTCTCATGACTGAGTATAAATTTAGAGAAAATTTGAAATCTCTACAAAATAAAAAGTATATTGAGATAGAAGGTAAGGGACGATCTACAAGATATGTTCTCCCTAAAAGCTCAACCGAACAATACCACATCATTAAACAACAAATCAAAAATCTTGGAGATTTCATGACTAAATATTAAATATTTTATTTTCATTCCTAAAAATTTTTGAAATAATATGGTCTTTTCCCAAATTTGAGGAAACCAAAACGCAGGCTCAGATGTACCGACCCCAAAAGTTAGACAGAAAAAATCTAACTTTTGGGGTGTTTTTATTATGAAATTAACTTATGATGATAAAGTTCAGATCTATGAACTTAGAAAACAAGGATATAGCATAGAGAAGCTTTCGAATAAATTTGGGATAAATAATTCTAATATTAGGTACATGATTAAATTGATTGATCGTTACGGAATAGAGTTCGTCAAAAAAGGGAAAAATCGTTACTATTCTCCTGATTTAAAACAAGAAATGATTCATAAAGTCTTACATGAAGGCTGGACTAAAGATAGAGTTTCTCTTGAATACGGCCTCTCAAGTCGTACGATACTTCTTAATTGGCTAGCACAATACAAGAAAAACGGATATACTATTGTTGAGAAAACAAGAGGAAGAGTATCTAAAATGGGACGTAAGCCAAAAAAGAGACCTGAAGAGAGGACAGAATTAGAACGTCTTCAAGCAGAAAATGAGTACCTGAGAGCGGAGAATGCTATCCTAAAAAAGTTAAGAGAACTCCGATTGAAGGAGGAAAAAGAGAAAGAAGAAAGACAGAAATTGTTCAAGAATTAATGACTGAGTTTTCGTTAGATATTCTTCTAAAAGCCATTCAACTAACTCGTTCGACCTACTACTATCACTTGAAACAGCTAGATAAACCAGATAAGGACCAAGAGCTTAAAGCTGAAATTCAATCCATTTTTATCGAACACAAGGGAAATTATGGTTATCGTCGGGTTCATTTAGAACTAAGAAATCGTGGTTATCTGGTAAATCAGAAAAGAGTTCAACGCTTGATGAAAGTACTCAATTTACAAGCTAAAATGCGACAGAAACGAAAATATTCTTCTCATAAAGGAGATGTTGGCAAGAAGGCAGAGAATCTCATTCAACGTCAATTTGAAGGCTCTAAAACAATGGAAAAGTGCTATACAGATGTGACAGAATTTGCCATTCCAGCAAGTACTCAAAAGCTTTACTTATCACCAGTTTTAGATGGCTTTAATAGCGAAATTATCGCCTATAACCTTTCAACTTCACCCAACTTAGAACAAGTAAAAACAATGTTGGAACAGGCATTCACAGACAAGCACTACGAGAATACGATTCTCCATAGTGACCAAGGTTGGCAATACCAACACTATTCTTATCATCAGTTTCTTGAGGGTAAGGGAATTCAAGCATACATGTCACGTAAGGGTAACAGCCCAGACAACGGTATGATGGAGTCCTTCTTTGGGATTCTGAAATCGGAAATGTTTTACGGTTATGAGAAGTCGTTTCAGTCGCTTAAGCAATTGGAACAAGCCATTGTAGACTATATTGATTACTACAACAATAAACGAATTAAGGTAAAACTAAAAGGACTTAGCCCTGTACAATACAGAACTAAATCCTTTGGATAAATTAATTGTCTAACTTTTTGGGGTCAGTACAAGACCGTCCTGCGTTTTTTCATTCTTCCCCTACTCTCTAAATCTCTTTCAATTTTTTGAGATAGGCGGTTAATTCTGCTTGGGCTTCTGGTGTTGTGCCTACTAGCTGGCTACGCATGTGTGCAAGTCTGGTTTCTACCTCTCCAATCTCTTTATCAATCTCTGCGAGCTGGTCGGCGAGGTCGGCGAGGGGAACAACTGGTTCTTCCTCAAAGGTATCGACATAGCGTGGAATGTTGAGGTTGTAGTCATTTTCGACAATCTCTTCAAAGCTGGCTAGATGGGCAAACTTCTCGACATTCTCGCGTTTTTGATAGGTCTCTAAAATCTTGGCAATATGGTCTTCGGTCATATTGTTTTGATTTTTCCCTTTTTCAAACTCTTTTGAGGCATCGATAAAGAAGACATCCTTATTGGTGCGATTCTTTTTAAGGATAATAATGGTTGTCGGAATAGAGGTGTTGTAGAAGATATTTGCTGGCAAGCCGATAACTGTATCAATAGCCCCTTCTTCTAGCAGGTGCTGACGAATCTTTTGCTCGGCTGCTCCTCGAAAGAGAACTCCGTGAGGTAGGACGATGGCCATGACACCATTATGCTTGAGGTGGTAAAAACCGTGAAGAAGGAAGGCAAAATCTGCTTTAGACTTAGGTGCAAGAACTCCATAACTTGAAAAGCGAGGATCTTGCAGGAATCCACTATCTGCTGACCACTTCAGTGAATAGGGGGGGTTCATCAAAACCCCATCAAAGTCTGTCGGCTCGGTAGTCGGCCAATCTTCGTCTAGAGTATCGTGGTTGCTGAGGTGATAGTTCTCAATCGCAACCCCATGAAGCATCATATTCATACGAGCAAGGTTGAAGGTCGAAGTAATCAACTCTTGACCGTAGTAAGAAATCGTCGAAGCTTCCTTACTATAGCGCTTGGCATTGAGCAAGAGAGATCCAGAACCCATTGTCGGGTCGTAAACCGACATGCCCTTTTGATGCTCACGCCCCGCAAAGACAATCTGAGTCATGAGGTGAGAGACTGCTTGAGGTGTATAGAACTCTCCAGCCTTTTTCCCAGAATCACTAGCAAACTGACCAATCAAGTACTCATAAGCATCACCCAAGATATCACCAGCATGACCAGACACATTGAGGTCGTTGAGCTGTTTCATGACTTCAGAGATGGTCTTGTTTTGCTTTTGTGGGGTGTTGCCTAGCTTTTTAGCATAGAGGTCTATATCTTCGAAGAGATTTTCAAATTTTTCATTAGCCTGCTCGATATCACGGAAACTTTGGGCTAGGGATTCTAGCTGGAAGGTTCCTTCGTGGATAGACTGAACCAGCTTGGTAAAGGTTAGAGAAGGCTCAATCACATAGCCCAGATCGTCATTTAAGACCTCGATGAGATCTTCACTGACATCTGCATCTGCAAAGTTTTCCTCATAGAGAAGCTGCGCTTGCTGGAAGGACTCAAAGGTCTCGTCCAAGTTATCACAGACGGCTTGGAGGATGTTGTCGGATAGATACTTGTAGAAAATCAAGCCCAAGAGGTAGGACTTGTATTCATTAGCTTCCATCTGGCCACGCAGGATATCTGCCGCATTCCAGAGGGATTGGTAGAGTTCTCTTGATAAATCTGTTTGTGACATAGGGTCTCCTATCAATTTCTACTTTCATTCGTTTAGTGTAGCTTTTTGAGGTCTTGGTATCTTAGATAATTGAACACGATCTAAAAGCTGGGTATCTTAGATAAACATTTTTCTGAGTAGGGTTTGTTTGCTTTCTTTGAGTTGGTTGACTTTTTCCTCTTGCTTGGCAATGGCCTTGTCTAGGTCTTGGAAGAAAGAACCGATGGCTTCTTGTTCAGGGAGGGTGGGGATTAAAACTTGGATTGCTTCAATATCACTACCATTATATGATGGTAGTGCACCTACTTGAGAATATTTCGATAAATTCAGTGTATCGAATAATATCTTGCAAAACATAACCTCCCAATATGCTGAAGGAATATAAACCATAGTATTATTATCAATTAGAAACGGTTCCCTAATTAGGCGCTTTCGATTTAACAATAACGCAGCTCCTACTTTTGCAAACATAATTGCTGGCACAGTATCTATTACCTTCCATTTTCGAGAATCTATTTGTTCTTGAGTTACATAGTTATTAGAAGTTACCATCTCAATTTCATTACCGATATTATTCATATCAGAAACTTTATAAAAAGGAATTCCTCTCACTCCACCTTGTTCACTATCTGGGAATCCAACCCCAGACTTTGTTACACCAACTTCCCCCAACTTCACTTCCTTCCAGTCATCCTCGAATCCTGCGAAGCGAAGGGCTGGTTTGGTTTGTCCTTTGGCTGGGAAGAGGAGTTTGAGGTAGGTTTTCTTCTGCTCTCTGAGTACCTCTAACTTACGCTGTTGAAGGCTAATAAGCTGGTCAATGTCTTGGAAGAAAGAACCAATGGCAGTTTGCTCGGGGAGGGAGGGGAAAGATAGATTGACTTCTTTTAAATCTGAGTTATGCAAATGTACTACAGATTTACCTTGTGCCCTTTTAGATAGTTCCTTTTGTTGAGCCCCATTAGATAATGTTATAGCTACGAATACAGATGAAAATGTAGCATTAAGCTTAATAATATTTAAATCTCCTCCCAATATCACACCATTTTTCGCAACAACCGATGCCCTTGATATTTCCTCTGAGCTTTCACCCGAAGATGGTACTATTATTTCATTACCCTCACTTAAGACAGAGTGTTCTTTCATAGTAACATAAGTATCAACATCATCGATTATGGTTTGATAGTTTGTATATAAGCGTCCATATAAAATGATAGGGATACCAGACATTTCTAAATCTCCCTTAGAATATCCTTTCCCTTTTGTGAAGTCTGCGACTTCCCCTAACTTCTTCTCAGCCCAAGGTTCATCATAGTCTGTAAAGCGATAACTTGGTTGTTTTGTCATATTACTCCTCCTTATAACAACTGATTGTCCCTTGTATCTATCAATCTTAGTTTATATGCTTTATCTGCACCTAATTTTTTCAGAGTTCTTTTTATTTGTACTATATTTCCAAATCGGTAATAACTATCAAGTAAAATATCTGCGTTTGGAGCCTCCTTAAATATTGCTTTTAAATATGGACTGTCTACCCATCTTTGTTCTGAACGAATTCCAAAACCGATGAAATAAATTTCTTCGACAGAAGATAATCTTTCAAAAAGTTCATTGTAATTAGACAATACATTGTCAACTGGTTTCTTTAACTTTATAACAACTTCTTCAAGATATGCTCCTACATCTAGAGGATTGAAATCACTTAATTCATCATCAAAACCATGTCCAAAAATAAATTTTCCCCCATCAATAACTCCATGTAAATGAAAAACTTGCTTTTCAGGAATTCTATATAAATCTTCTAACGTTTTTGTATAATTGAAGTTGATAAATAATGCATCAGAATTTTTCAAAACGCTATCATTTAACAATTTAGAGTACGATTCTTCGCCTTTAGTCAGAATTCTATCCTTCCAATCAGAATATGTTTCTTCTATCCACAATTTAAATAATTTATTTAAAGAATAATCTATATATTCAGCTAGAATTTCTCCTATCTCATTTGCATTATTAGCCATCAAAGAACCATTCAATTCGCCATCAATATCCAGAAAATCCATAGTAGCAATAGACACTTTATTAAAATCTGCTAATTTCGCTTCAAAATCAGACCAAAATTTCTCAGTTTCCGTAATTTGACCCATTAGCAGGTACAATAACTTATACAAATCTACATCATCTGGATATAGTTTTTCCCCTTCTGGTCCCCTTTGCATTTCAGGAATACTATAATCGTCTATTTCTTCTAGCAATATTTCTTCATCAATTCTATTTAGATATAATTTAATGGCATTTTCACTTTGCAACGACTCTAACAACTCATCTTTCCCATAAGCCTGCTGATAAACAAACTTTTTAAAATATAAGTAATTCGTCTTCAAATCATGTGCTATATCAAAACCATTTCCAATAATAAATAATTTCTCCACTATATCCCCCCTTTCTATTACTCCATTTTCTTATTTCTACACTTTAGATTTTCTTTTTTGATTTCTATTCTTCAATTTTGCCTATTTTGAAACAATAGAAGGTCTGATTTGACAAGATAGAGTTAAACATTTAGCAAATAAGAAGCATCAAATCAGCATTTTATCTCCCCCTTAGCGGCAAGATATCCTCTGAAATCATGCGCATATAGTCCTCTTTGAGGGCTTTTTTGTATTTGAGTTTTGGTAGTGCCTTGTCTCCGTGGGCTTCCTTATAGGCCAGATAGTCCTGAGATTCCGTGATGGCTTTTTCACCATTTTGCTTGTCTCGTCCGATGCGGTAGTTGTCCACTACGAACTGGAGTTCATCCTCTCCTATCTGCCAATAATCTGCCGTTTCACGAATCTTTTTCTGGGTTGTTAGCTCAATCATCTCATCCAACTTATGGGTTACAGACTGACCCTGATAGCTCTTGGCATCTGCTTGAACATTCTGCCAGAGTTTGGAGATGAGGCTGGATAACTTGGGATTGGATTTGTTCAAATCTTCGATATAGTTATCTACCAGACTCTTTTCCTTTTTACCAATGAGATTTTCCCGATTTTCGATTAGGGTTTGGATGAGAGAGAGAATATAGTGATAGTTTATCTCATCTGTGCGGATGGATTCGAGCTCGTACTCGATATCCAGCAGCACACCTTCATCTTCTTGGTCTTCTTTTCTGCGTCTGCGGAGCTCTTCGATGACATTTTGATATTGGCCGGCAAAGTTCTCGATGTCTTCTATGCTGAGGCCAATCTCTCTGAGGATGACTTTCTCATCATAGTCCGAATAGATCTGTATAGAGGATAGGAGCTTGTCAAATTCTTGGAAGGCCTTGGCAAAGCGTTTTAATTCTGCATCTGTCGCTGTATCCAAATCTGGCACCTGCTCTGGACTTGGAGCGATGGCTAGTAGTTGATGAACTTTCTCAAGAAACTTGGCCTTCTCCTCCTGCCATTCTGGGGCTAAGACACTGGTTTCGCCACCATTTGAGTAGAGGCTCAGAGCTTCATCCACTTTTTCTTTAAAGCGATCAGGCGTTTGGAAAGTAACAATTTGACCGAATTTCTTGCCTTCATCAAAGAGGCGATTGGTTCGTGAAAAGGCCTGAATGATATGCTGGGGTTTCATAGGCTGGCGATCCATGAACAGGGTCGATAGGCAAGGGGCATCAAAGCCTGTCAACAAGCGGTCCACCACGATAACCAGGTCCAACTGCTCTTCACGGAAGGCAAAACGTTCTTTCTTACGGGCCAGACGGTCGTTGAGATCACTATTGTAGGAAGCAATGGTTGCTAGGCTAAAGTGAGTACCAAACATGACATTGTAGTCTTCTAAACTCTCCTCCATGTAGGCTTGGTTGACATAGGAATCTGCTTCATTTTCTGTCACAGAGTAAGTAATAGCAACCTTAGGAAAGTCTGGTAAAACCTTTTTAACATTTTCCGAAATGCTTAAAGACTTCTCTCCATTTTTGACTTGCTTAATCAGGTTATAATAGGCCTGGGCACGGGCAATGCTTTTGACGGTCAAAATGGCTTCATAGGTTTTTCCCACCCCATTTTGGAAACCGAGTTTGCGCCTTGAGCGATTGAGAATAGCATCTAAAACGGCAAGCATGTGGCCTTCGTCATCATAACGTTCCTCGTCAATCTCATCTTCTGCCCAACCAGGCATGGTTGTCTGATACTCCACATTAAAGCCGAGAACCGCCTTGTCATGGATGGCTTCTTTGACGGTATATTGGTGGAGGCAGTCACCGTACTGCTCTTCGGTCGTCTGAGCAAGGTCTCCTTTTTGTTCACGCTTATTTTCTGTAAAGATAGGAGTCCCTGTAAACCCATACCAGAGAGAATTTGTAAAGAAGTGCTCTAGGTGGCGCTGGCGTTCAGGAGTCACTGCACGATGGCATTCATCGACGACAAAGGCTAGTTTGAGTTGTTTGATACGATTGTAGACCTTTTGGTGACGGCCTTCATCAAACTGACGAATCATAGCGTTGATTTTCTGGATGGTCGTCACAACGACACGGCGGTCATCAGAAGCTAGATTTTTAACCAATTCCTGTGTATCATCGGTCTCGTCGATGTCAATCATATCGTTCTCTGCGTAAGATTGAAACGAACTGGTCGTCTGCTGGTCAAGGTCTGTCCTATCAATCACAAAGATTGTCTTTTCGATAGATGGAATCTGAAGCAGATTGCGCGAAACCTTATAGGAAGTCAGGGTCTTTCCTGAACCGGTCGTATGCCAAATATAGCCCGACTGGCGCTTGCGACTGGCTTCACGGATAGCCTCAATGGCATGTACCTGATAGGGGCGCAATAAAATCAAGGCCTTCTTGTCATCATCAATGACAGAATACTGCATGACCATCTCGTGGGCTCTCGGTATCGACAAGACAGACTCTGCAAAGTCAAATAGTTGAGGTTGAGGTCTATTTTCACTATCCACCCACTTGGTCAAGAAGCGTTCATTTAGCTTGTTGGCTTTGGCAGCTGCGATGTAGCGAGTGTCTGTGACATTAGAGACGACAAACATCTGAAGGCTTGAAAAAATACCTCTGAACTGTCCTTCTTGGTCGTATTTCTTAATCTGACGGAAGGCATCCATGTAAGGATGAGAACGGCTTTTTAGTTCGATTTGAATCATGGGCAGACCATTGATTAACAAAGTCACATCCCCACGGCGCAGGCGAATCCCTTCTCCGCCTGTGATGACTTGGTTAACAACCTCATAGCTGGATTTGCCACCAGCGACATTGTTTCTCCACAAAACTTCCAAGCGAATGGTTCCTAGACTGGCGTCTTCGCGTTGAACCTGCACCTTGGCAATGCCATTTTCCCCTGCTATCCACTTAGCTGCTTCATAGAAGTTGACAAAATTGAGCTGGTTTTTGATTTGATTTTTCTCTGAATTTGTAAGGGGATGGTCTTGCAAAATGCGGACATTATTGGCTTCCAGCTTGGCAAAAAAGTTTCCCCATAGGAGGTCTTCTGTATTTAACTCAGGTCGATACACCCATTGACTTTCTCCCTTTGTCAGCTGGTTTATCAAATCTCGCTCGATAGCCAATTCCTGTTTGGTTTTGGATTTGCCTGCTACAGGGATAGCAGTCTCGTCTTTAGGAGAGAGTCTCTGGCTGATATGGAAATCCTGCAAGGCTGCTTGATTGAGATGTTGCAATTTTTTGAGAAGATCTTGCTCTGTCCCTTTAATGGCTTGATAGGCTGCCGTCAGGTCTTTATCTGCATCTAAGTAGTGATGCGGATTCTTCTTTATTTGGATATAGCCCTGCACCAAATCTTCTAAACGTCTCAGCTGAATAGCAAGCTGATTCTTGAGTTCCTGAGAATTGCTTCCAGATGCTTCTTTCTGGTTGATAGCCTCTAGGTATTCTACGATAGTAGCATAACTAGGCTGTAACTCAGGTGCTGAAACGATAAGTTCTTGTTCTAATTCTTTTGATAAGGTGTAAGCCATGTTCATACCCCATTTCTACAACGCAAAAAGCCTACCAAAAAGATTGGTAGGTTTTGAAAATGGGTATGAAAACGTGAGTTTATATATATATATATATATATATATGCAAGCTAGTTATTTGCTTAAATCTGAAAACCATAGGGACTCTTCCTTTTCATTCATCCAAGGCGTTGCGACATCGAAAAAACAGCGCCTTTACTTCCTTCTATTGTATCATAAAAGACTAGTAGTGAAAAGGTTTTCTAGGGCATTCTCTCTGAATCTAATAATAATTCCCTGACCTTCAAACTTCTACTAAAACAAGTAAAATCCCCTGCAAATCTACATTACAGGGGACTTGTGTATTATTCTTGTACTTCTTTCTGAGCGGCCTTTCCTTGCTCTAGAAGAGCTTGGACGATTTTCTCATCGCGTAGTTTGACAGAATCGTTAATCATTTCTGCGGACTTGACAATGGTTGTTTCTAGTTGGGCACGTTTCTGGCGCCCCAATTCAATAGCTGAAACGATACCTTGGTTTTGAGCGACCAGACTTTCAGCCAGTTTAGTAACAGACTCAATAGCTACTGTCGGGCTTTGAGCAATTCGTTCCATCTGTGGAATCACTTCCTTGCTGGTCTCAGCTAGCATCTGAAGGGCAGCATTATTGGCATTGACAATGGCATCTGCCACGACACCTGATTTCATTGATTGTTGCAAAATACCAAGTTGGGCAATAGAAAGCTTCATTGTTGGAATCGTATTACGACGAAGCATGCCCAATTTTTGGCGCATATCAGATGACACCTTCACAAGATTGCGCATCTGAGGTGTTGTTGCCCAGGCAACATAGAGACGGCTGACATACTCAGTGTGCTGTTGTTCGAGGGTATTGACCACTTCTGCCATACGGGCTAATTCTTGTGATTTGGTTTGGTATTCTACCGTACTTGTATCGAGTTGGTCAACTTGGGCCTTTAGTTCGGCAGCGCGCTTGCCAGCTTCTGTCTGGCTGGCTTCGATAAAGGAAATCACTCCCACTAGATTTTCAATGGATTTGGTATTATCCTCAATCAACATCTCAGCTGAGACGATATTTCGAGCTAGCACATCTTCTTGCTTGACCACTGCGGCAGCCATACCATCGAGCTTTTGCTCCACTGTTTTTGAATCAAAGTAAAATTCCTGTAGCGTATTTTTGCTCTTGTTAAACAATCGTTGCAAAAAGTTTGGCTTCTCTTCTAGCTCAGCAATTTCAGCGTTCTTGTATTTGACGACAAAGCCTTGCAACTCACGGTTGGTATTCTTGAGAAGATCATCCACTTGGGGAATCTGCAGTTTCTTTTGTTCTGACAAGATACGATTAACTGTATTGTTCACACCTTCTACAGCAGATTGTCCAAAATCTAAGAGAGCATTTTGATTGGTAACAAACTGGTCTACTAACTGGGGCACGTGCGCCTTGATTCCTTCTTGCTGCTCAGGGCTCAACTTTTCAAGGAAGGTCAAGGTCTTGTCTGAGCCAGTATTGGTCTCGATGATTTGGGTTGTTTTATCCACCTTAGCTACCGTATTATTGGCAATCTGGTCAATATCAAAATTAAATTCTGTCATGGTTACTCCTTTGTTTCTAACCTATTCTTTACGATCTTTTTCTAAGATACGCAGACTGATATCAAAATCACGCATATCTGTTTCATTGAGTTCTCTCAAGACTTGGTCTAGCTCAAGGTCAAATTGTTCGATAGCTGCTTTAGCTTGCTCTAAGCGTTCTTCTGCTCGATTATAGTTTTTAGGATTAGCCTTAATCTTTAAATAACCTTCTAAAATCGTTTGGAATTTCTCCATCTTCAAACTATGAATGGCAGTCAATTCTTCCTTATCACCATCAGCAGAGGTAGCAATCTTGTCTAAAATGGCCTGATGGTCAATGGCAATATTAGCTAAGGTCTGAGATAATTCTGGAGCTAATTCCTCTGGCTCCGCATTTTCAAGGTCTACCTGACTTTCTCTATCCAAACGTTCTAGCTGAACATCGATAGTTGCCCTTACTGTACGAACCTTTTTGTCAATACGATTATAGACATCATCATCGATATAGGACTTGAGACGATCCGCCTCCTGATGGATTTCCCGCAGTTCGATTAATACTTGATTGGCCAGACTCTTATAGGACTCTGAACCTTTTTCTACTAAAGTTCCCTCTAATTGCTGAATATCCTTGTCCGCCTGACGAATTCGAGCTTTTAAAAGCTCAATCCGATCGTCTAGAGAGGCATCCTGCAAAAGAGGATAGCGCCAACGTTTATAGAGGCGATAACCACCATAGCCTAGCAGGACACAAGCCGCAAGCGGAAGAGCATATTGGACCAAAAGGCCCAGTAAGAACAAGAAGCCCCAAAAATAGAGACAGCCTTTCCAAAAACCATTACCCGATTTCATAAACATTCCTTATTTTCAATTTATAAGTCTATTTTAGCACAAAAGACAAAAATGAGGGCGGAAATCCTCTAGAAAAGAGTTGATTTCTTTGCTGTAGAATGGAGGCTAGAAGCGCATATGCTAATTTCAGTGAAGCGGACTCAAACCACAAACACACTCTGAGGAAATATCAAAACAAAAGCTTGAAAAATCGAAGGGGGTGTGTTAGAATGGATTTATAGTGATGATAATTGTCTAACAAGGCAACAAAAAGCCCCAACGTTCCCGCGTTGAGGTTTTTTTGGCTTATTGCCCCTTAAAGGTTATTTCTTGCGTGAGTTAAGCCATTTCTCAAACAAGGTTGTCAAAATATTGACTACTAAGGGGGCTAGAAAAATTGTGATGATAATTTCTAACATCGGCAACACCTCCCTTCATTAAATTGAGGGGGCCAAAATATTATATCATACCAGATTTATATCATCAACATCGCGTCATTCTTAGCATAGATAGACTCAGATACACCAATAACCTTACTAGCAAATCTCTAAACAAACCCAGAGATTAACATTTTAAGACAAAGCAAAAAGCCCCTAGATTCATAGCTAAGGGCTGATTGACTTGCAAGGATAGGCAGGACTGTCGGGGCTCCTGCATTTCTTGACCCACTATAAGTGGCGCGTTGGTGACAGATTCTCAACCTCTATCCTTCATATCTTCATTATAGCACTTTTTTCTCAATTTTCAATCCGTGCATCTGAATTTATTGTCTATCTTTTTCTCTATTGTACTTCAACCATATTGTACTTCAACCTCACTCATGATTTCCAGCAAAGTTTTCCCATTAATCTGTAAAGAAATTAACTCATCAAAAGATGACACTTTAAATTCATTATCTCCAAGCACGACTACAATGTCATAAACAGAATTAGGAAAAATACCACATACTTGACCCTTATAATCAAAAGAAGCGTCCCAACCATTGTCGTATAACGCTTGTAAATCATCTAATATTGCCATAATATATATTGATTCTCCTCTATAAGATATTCCACAACTTATCCAAAGGCATACGAAAATTTTTCCGGCAACTCTTTTCCTAACTTAATACTTTTAGTCAAAGTATCTTTGACAAATGAAGTAAATTGCCCTAAATCATCTCCAACATAGCTATATTCCAAAGTAATTTTATCGATAGTTGCAATACCTTTACAACCTCCACTCATAATAGAATACTGCCTCTTAGAGGTTCCATCTTCTATTTTGTACATCGTAATAATTTGTTTATCAATCTTTATCATTTTCTATTTATTGTAAAATAAGGCGCTTGAATTATTTTTGATACTCAAAAATATAATTGCAACAAGGTATCGAAATCGTCTTCGAAAACATTTTGACTATTCTGTTTTATTTGCTCAATGATTTTATCCTTTTTATCTCTGTCCAAAGGGAGTGTTTCAAACGCTTCTTCTTTTACTAAGAATTCACCATTTTCTCCCTGAAATTCTTTTGTAATTTTTCTAATATAGCTCTCGAAATCGATAGATTGAAGCTCTTCGTCGTTGATGTTCTCTTCAATCGCATCTAGCAACAAACTGATTGAAATTTTAATCATCTTTAGATACTTCCCTATGCGTAAATACCGCCACTTTATTCATCAAGTCATCCTCAGTGTAGTCAATCGCAAATGTATCTATTTCTAAGATCGATTTAGGTGGAGTTGAATGAATCATAGGGACACTACGTACCCTATACTCTTTTTCTCCAATTCTAACAAACTGATTGATTTCCAAATCTGAAAAATCAGGATTCTCAACAGTAATAGAAACAAGACGATGCGCTATTTTATAAACATCAATTATCTTATTTTTCATGTTTAACTTATCCATAATTATTATTTTAATAATTATGTTCTTGGTAATCAAAACCTATTTTAGATTTAATACTATCAAATAAATCTAAAATAGATTGTGGAGTGTCTTTCTTAAATGATACAGTAGGTTTATCCTGGTCTGGATAAACTTGGTCAACCCACTCATCAATTTGATTATAAAAAATCAATAACTCTTTACTTTGTGGTATCATCAAATCTAAAACGAAACCTCCTTTACTTTAACTTCATTATAAACTTTCCTAGCCTAATATTCAATCAACAAGACACTATTACTATAGCTTTTTAGCTTCTTTTCTACTTCGTCAGTGGTCAAGCTCCTACTCCTTTATGATATAATTAGTTTAAAGAGAAGTGAGGTAGAAATGATAGTGTCGCTACGCAACTTCATAGTATGAGATGACGGGACAGGCACACCGTCCACTACTCTCGAGCGCTTAGATTATTCTAAGTGCTTTTTTACATTTTCTCGGTGTTCGCTCTTGGTTCAATTCCATTCTCCATACTATTTGGTAAGGAATTAAAAGACATTTTTATCTCTCCTATCTCCTTGTCATTATGCAAGCAATTAAGGTAAGTTATTGCTTTGCTTATCTGCTTATCATTTTGTAAACATCAAATTTAAAATGATAGACTTTTAAACTTCTCTTATTTCCTCAATACCCAAACAATAAAACACTAGCAACACGTTTAAACACACGTTTCAAACATGCTGGTGTACCTAATATTGGATTCCATGGTTTTAGACATACACACGCTAGTCTCTTGCTAAACTCTGGAATACCATATAAAGAATTACAACACCACCTAGGTCATTCTACACTGGCTATGACTATGGACACTTACAGTCATCTCTCCAAAGAAAAAGCAAAAACAGCCGCCTCATTTTATGAGAAAGCTGTTAGTTCGTTATAAGTGATGACAAAAATGATGACAAACCCAGAAATCAACATTTTAAGACAAAGCAAAAAGCCCACTGTTGTAGGCTTTCTGTAAGATATTTCTTAAAATTAAAGCATTTTGTTATCTTGCAGTGATTAGGTACAGAAAAACAGGCCTAAGCCTGCTCTAAATCTAACTTGATTTTCTCAAAAACTATTAAATTCAAATAAGCTGAGAAAACATAAAGGGTAACAAAAAAGGACTTAAAATGATGAGTTCAGCAGGCAAGGAACTAGCACTATTAAAAAGTGCTTTTTTATTTCTGTTTAATATAGAAAACTATTATAGAGTATTTGAATTTATAGAAAAAAGGACTAGCATTGATTTTCAGTGCTAGTCCTTTTCGTGATTAACATCATCTAATAATTTTAATATATTTACTGTTGGAATTTGAATAACATCAATACCGAACATCCCTGTCAATGAAGCAATATGAGCTCTTGCATAAGAATACAACATGCTTATCGCATTAGGAAGATACTTAACAAAGACGTCCTCTCCTTCAGGATTATAATTGGTATCTTCAAAAATACCAACAAGTTTAATTTTTAAATACAGTGGATTTTTTTTCTCTCGATAATCTTCATCAAACAAAGTAACTTCAAGTTCTAACAATCCACAATCTTTATTCTCTCTACTAATTTTAGGAGTTGGAATTATAGAAATATCAACATTTTCAATATTGTCCAAATCTTCAAAATCGTTATTTATACGATAGATAAGTCTTTCAACTCTCACTCCCCTTAATTGTAAGTCACTACCATAAGTACTCATGCTGCAAACTCCATTCTAAAATTTGACGAGCAAATCTCTTTGTTAATTTTTTCTGCTCTCAAAGTCGGATGATATTTTGTAACTGTTTTGTTTTCATTTCCAACTTTTGCAATTAAGTTTATACTGTACGCCTGATAAGATAGTTCCTCAAAATATTCTGAAGGTAATTTTAAATTATCATAGGATATAAATTCACCTGTTCTACTTCTTATTCCAGGAGTTGGCGAGTCTATTTCATAATCAAGTTGCAAAAAATCCAATAATTCAAATAAATCTTCTTCATTCTCAAACATAGTATCACCTCACTTTTTAGTTACACACTATGCAACTTTAACCCACAAATATTTATTATATTTGCTTCGACAATATTTAACTGTTTCGCAAGAGGAACAAACCCAGAAGCTCCTATTACGGGATTGCCTGATGAATTCATCGTTCTACAAACTGCTTTGTATTTTTTATTTCTATAAACAAATGCATCCAATAGCTTACAATGGAACTTATGCTCATCAGTATTATTAATTAAAACACGTTTCCTTTGCAATTCTGTTTTGAAATTTCGAGCGAAATCGTTTAATTTTTTTAAACCATCGCTTTTATCTAAATCTAAAAGCTCGCCTTGTTTAAATTCAAATTTAGTTTCAATAACTACTGGTGCAGTATTTTTGTCAGGACGATTCCCCTCCGCCCATCTTTTTGCCCGTTCAAAATCATCAACAAAGAAATACACTCCATTCCCTAGCCAATGATCATCTCTTCTTTTAAAAGAAAAACTTTTCGTTTTTACAATATTTTCATAATTGCTCAAACCTGTACCATGAAAAGCTAGCACATTCACTTCATCTCCCAACGAAAATATAATACTTCTATAACCATTATATCATATATGTCAAGTACTATATGTTGTGACGATTATTATTTATAGCACAAAATAATCCGTTTTATTTACTGGATTGTAAATATATTTCTATTTTAAAAATTTAGCTTTTGATTCACTAAAATTCTTAAAGGGTTTAATCATTAAATAAACTTCATACTATTTTTCTCCTTTTCATGCATTTGTACCGAATGAAGCACTAAATCCCGATACTTCCAGGTTGATACCAGGTAATCTAGTAAGTCTTTATCCTCTGCATTGAAATCTAATAGGAGTAATAACTTAACCTTGTATACGTTCTTTAGTATCGGTACACTATAAGTCACTTCTACCCAATGCTCAAAACCTAGTTTAGTTTCTTCAGTGCTCGTAAATTCAATGTTTAAAATGTTCATTTTCTTCCTCCTACTTTATTATTAGTAAAAGAAAAAGCACTTAGATTTTTCTAGGTGCTGGAATAGGCGGGACGGGAATTCCCCGCTTTTCAGATACCCAAAGGGTGCGTAGTTCCCGATATTTCTCTACTTCTATTCTTATCCATATTATATACCTTTTCTAACACTTTTCAACCACAAAAACCCTTAGATTCGTTTCTAAGGGCTTTTAGTTTATCCGTGGTGTTTTAGTTGTCCAGTACGAAACAAAGCAAAATAAGGGGCGAATATGAAGCCTCAGCCTACTTATACGCTTCTAGCTCTCCGTTCTGGTGGATTCTCGCAAAGTTTAAGACGGCTATCTGTTTGTATCGGTGGTAGCTAGTGGAGCTAGTACCTACCATTTCTACGCATTCACTCATTGTTTTCTTTCTCATATAGCAATAATGGATAATAAAGTATTTTCTGGCTCGTTTGTTCTCTATACTGTTGATGTCTTGGGCGAATATTTCCAACCCCTCACGGATTGCTTTTTCATGCTCACCGCTCAAATTCCACTGATCAGGTAAGATAAGTTTCCAAGCCTCTTCATCTATTGTAACTTGGTTTTCACTCCCTGCCATCCTCTGGAAACGTAGAAAGTAAGTCATCTGCTCTCTGACGTTCATCATCGTTTTAAACTTATCCATCTCCATTAGTTCGCTCCTTCCACCTTGCTCAAGTGTTCTATAGCTTCCTGCTTTACTCGATATACTGAGGTCGTAGATTTTCCTATTTCTTCAGCTACCTCCGAAGCTACAAGATCATTCAAGTAAAAAAATCTTAGAACAGAACGCTCAAGCGGATTGGCCAGCTTATCGATCAGCCTAGATATTTCCATTCTCTCTTCAGTAAGTCGCTCAATCCTCTGAAGCGTATCCTCTTTTAGTTTTAGAACACTTATAAGGTTATTCTCTGCTGTATTTCCCCTGCTTGTTTGTACTCTACTATGGCTTAGTGTTGGCTTTTCGATAATACCACCTTCCAGGGCTTCCAATTCCAAATATAAGCCTTTGATTTCCTTGCTTATCCACTTAACGCCCTCTAGTTTTTCTTTTACCTGCTCTGGTGTCATGCCTCGGCCTCCTTTATGATATAATATTTTTAACGGATATATAACAAAGGAGTCAGCCCTGTGCTGGCTTTTTTTCGTATTCTAAGGCTTTTCCTTTTGAATCTCATCTTCCCAGACGGATTCAACCGTTGCGGCTATAGCCTCTATAAATCCATCATCCTTAACTGGAGTTTCTTGATGGATTTGACTCTTAATAACACTGATTTCTGCTCGCAACTTCTCGTCCAGCAACTCCAAATCACGAAAAGCGCTATTATTCATCCCATGCAAAGCAGAAAGGCATTGAAATTACTAGGCCTCAAGCCACTTTCGATAATTTCAGATTTAGCTTTATTTTTTAGCCATTCATACTCATTAAAAGCCTGTTCTCTTGACCACAAAGCACGGTTTGAAAACTCTTTTAATAACTCTCTGTACCTTGTATTAACCTTATACTCTTTCAGCAACTTACTAGCCCTTGAATCTATCGTACTATCAGCCATCTTTTGGGCGTTGTAAGCCTCTTTATATGCTTTTCTTTGAGATAGTCCAGCCACTAGTCCTTGGACAAATTTTTCTTGTCTTTGCGTTAACTTATCTGTCACATTAGTTCACCTCCTTAAGCGACAAAAAGGGGAAAACTCCCCCTTGTCTTAAGCGTTATCTTGCTCTTGCTCAGCTTTTAATACTGATTCTTCTACGTTGTAGTCAATGATTGCACCAATAGCGTCCCCATCTTCAATGTATTTAAAATTATAACACTCGTACTCTGGATGTGCTTGCTGGTGCTCCTCCATTAGTTTAAAGAGTTCTACAATCGTTGGTACTGGTTCAATTTTGTGTCTGATTTGTCTCTTCATCTTTTAAAAATGTCCCTTCACATCGTTGTAAGTATTTCCGAAAGCTCGCACATAAACATCTCTTAAGAATGGTTCAACTGGATGGACTGGTTCGTATCTAACCCTTCCATCGGCTGGAGAGATAATAGATCCCCCTGTACTGAAAGTAAACTCTCTCTTACCTTTCCCAACTTTGTAAGCCATAGCATGGTAAAGGGATTGAAGTTTATCAGAATCCGCTCTAAATTCGTCATCAATTTGGTCAATCTCTCGTAACAAATCCACGGCTTTATCATAAAGTGCCTTATGTTTTTTGTCAACCGTTGAATCTAGTTCATCGATTTTTGTCTTAAAATCTTCAAGACTCATAAGTGTTTCATTGTGCAAGTCTTCCAGCTTTTTAGCATTCTTTTTTAATTTACTTTCAGCAATCCATAAGTTATCCTTGGCATTGCGTAGCTTGTCTTTATCTACTTCATCAACCGCCTCATCATGTTCACGTTGGGCGGTCGCTTGGTCTTGGAGCAACTGTGTTTTTTCTCGTTCAGCCTCAGCAATCGCATTTTCATTCTGTGTGATCAATACGTTTACTTCCTTAGTGATTTTATCTAGTGCTTTATCCATTTTTTGGGCGAGTTCTTGGCGCTTTTGTGCTTGTTCAATGTTGTTTGTGTTCTGTGTTTCTGTCATCTTATTCTTTCCTTTTCTGTTGTTTTATTAAGTTTAGAGTGCTATATCCAATCCAGTAACGGGGTCTCTATTGTAGTTCATCTGCTTACATACTCTCTACTCTATTCCTCAACTTCTTCATCTATTGGATTTTCGCTATTCTTGAAAACCTCACAAATGCGTTTAAAGTTGATATCTAAGCTGTTATCCTCCAAATACTCAGCGATAAGCGTTCCGTTTTCCTTATATCTTAGTTTAATAGCTGGCACTAGATAAGTACCTCTCATATACCCAAATAACGCTAGTCCTGCTATTTGTGCGTCTTCTAGGTCTCCAAATTCATAAGTGAATGTATGTTTTGGTGCTTTCTCTGAAAATACTTTTAATGTCATGTTGTTTTTCCTCTTTCTGTTTTAAGGGTGTCACTAGTAGTTACACCATTGCAAGGGGGTCGGTACTATCTACCCCATTTTTTCAATTCTTCATTATAGTTTGTACGCTTACTGTTTTCTTTTTACGCTTGATTTTACAAGTGTTCAAAAATTGGAGTCAGTCATATCAAGGGGTTTAGCCTTATTTTGTACACTTAGTACACTTAGTACATATAAAATTAAATCGTGTATAGATTTAACGTTAAATCTTATAAAATGTTAAAAGAAAAAAACTTACCGTACCAAGTGTACAAGTGTTCAAAACCCTTGGTGCTCTAAGGCTTACGATAGGAACACTTCATTTGCCAAGCGTACCAAGTGTTCTTCTATTCGATCATTTCCTTGCTTTCTTGTTGAAGTAACCTCGTTCAGTTTTGGGTTTTAACCTTTTCTCAGGTCTTTCTCTGCCGTTAACATAGTTCAAATTGGCATAAGGTGCTAAATCATCTTTAGGGTAAAAACCAGAATGAAATTGTCTACCAGACGCTATCACTTTCTTTCCAGCGGTTATCCATCCGGGTAGATTACTTTTAATCTCTTTATGTAACCCCGTCTCGGTCTTGTGCAATTTCACTCCATAATATTCTGTAAATCCTTTCCAATTATGGAAAACAAAGCTATTCGGCAAAAATTCACTTGCTAGGTTGTCGGAAAAGAATGAGGCCACAAAAGCGATAATCGGGTTGTTATCTTCATGGTATTCTTGCAATACCTCCTTTGATTTTTGAGGTGTAATGTCCCTTGTAGGCGTTTCAAGGGCTAATCTTGTGAAATACTCCAATACCTCCTTCCTATTGATGTAGTCCTCTTTGATTGCCTTGTTTGGCTTACCTTTAAAGACTTTGGTAAATGATAAAATTTTAAATCGCCTATCAATCGCCCCTCTGTCTCCATTCATTCTTGGTAGGCCGTTGGAGGACTGGACTATGGTCATATTCAATCGTAGACTATAAGGGCGTTTCCCTTTGTCCTCTATGGTCATGATGTCCCCAGTAGCAAGACTAAACATATTTGAAGTATCTTTGATAACTGCGTCCTTTTGCACGTCGTCTCCGATGACTAGGGTCTTTCCTAACAAAATGGAGGTAGAAAAACGGCTTTTATCAAACTCAGTTATCTTGAGACTTGCAACATTTTCCATGCCTACCAAGTTAATAAGTAGTTGCTGAAAAGTTCCTTTACCAGTCCCACCCTCTCCATAAAGCCAAAAGATGTTTTTTAAGGTTTTTCCTGTGATACTTGCTTTAATAATCTGAATGGCTAGATCATATAGCTCTTGGTCATTATCAAACAATTCAGCAAGCCATTTTGTAGGCTTCCAACCGTTTATAGTAGGCTCGTAGGCTTCAGGGGAATACCTCGTACGTATTTTTCGAGTTACGATTACAGTGGGCTTTAAGGGTTCAAATATCTCTTTTTTTGAATTATAAAGCTGATTTCCAATCACCGTATATTCATTTTGAATGGATTTTAAAGGGCTATGCCTTGAAATTTTGTAAAGAGTATCAAATGCCTGTTTTTCAGTCGTATCAGGGCGAACGGTTGCGATTAAATCCTGTAATAGTTCATTATCTTCAACCCACACCCCTTTATCTGGATGGTAAAAATACAAGGGCGCTTTTTGCCCCTGTGCCTCTGGTCTAATTCTAACGAATCGGATATACTTCCTCAGAAAGTTAGCAAACCCCAAAGGCTTGGACGGCCTGCTTTTCCCTAAGTTTTGACACTCATTGGCTAAAAACCTTTGTATCCCTTTAAACGATGTCAGATAGCTTTCTGGCTCTCCTATCGGCTTAATTTGGGGTTGTTGTTTGTCTTCTTCAATGATTTTATTTACAATGTCATTGCTATTCAAAAGCTACCTCCTTATAAAATATTCTTGCTACTTCTAAAAAATAACTGGCTAGGTCTTTGTGTTTAACGATTGCTGAAAACAAGTCTACAAGCTGACTAAAACTGTAACCATTCACAAATAGCAAGCGGACAAAAAGCGAAGTCTCATATCTGGTATAAATGCCATTACAAATCAGGTCGAAAATCCAGCCTTTTAACTCCACTCCAAGCCCCTGCCGTTGCTCGGTCAATTTGTTTACCTCTAAATCTTTCAGTATCATCAGCAAGTCAGGACTGGCCAAAGCAATATCTAAATCTCTGACCAATTCCCAGCCCTCTACTGCCTCTTTTTCGTCTTTGATAGACACATATAAGCCTTTGTATTGAAAACCCGTCAAAGCCTCATCTACAGGCTCATAATAGGTAAATTTGTAGTGTTCCCCATTCTTCCATACTTGAGTAGGATTTGACTTGAGAAAGCCAAATAGGGGCATTTTCTCAACGGATATAGTCAACTCTATTATTCTCATTACACCTCCTAATCTACTGCAAGAAAATTGTAAACATCACTCTTGCGGTAATAAACTTTCTTACTACTTTCAAATGGTGAACGTAGTGGTTTCAATCCTTCTTTTTCCCAATTATTTAACGTAGTTCCACTAATACCAAGTTTTTTGAGTAAGTCAGGCCTAGAAATCAAGTCCCAGTTATCATCACGTTGCTTTTCCAGTTCCATCCTTTTAGCTAAGTGATCTCCCACTTTCTCCAATAATTCAAGTTCTGCTTCTCTTGATAATAGTTGCATATTACACTCCTTTCTAGTTATGAATCTTACCTGCAAGCTGGATATAACGGCCGTAGTAAGGGTTTAAATCCTCGTTAGGTGTTTCTATCGTCTGTTGGTTTTCTTGCTCAAATTGGGCGCTTTTTTTGCGGTCTCGGTGGTTTAGATAGACCAGTAAGCCAATCAGTACCACGGAAAAGATAAGCGCCTGTGTGTTGGTTAAATCTAGTTCATTCATGTTATGCCCTCGCCTTATAGTTCTTGATAAATTCCGCTTGTTTAGGTTATTCCATATTCAGCAAGTCGTCTTCGGCTTGTGCCATTTCTTTAATATCTTTAGTCATGGTATGCCTCCAGCTCTTTAGCGTCGTCATTGTTCAAAAGCAAAAAGGCTATTTCATTTAGACGATCGTATAGCTTTTCATTCTGGGCGTATGCTGTATCAGTGTATTTTTTAGCAAGCCATAAGAACATGGTTGTATCTTTCTGTAGTGCAAACTCAAGCCCTTCAAGAGCTAGGTTATTCATTTCTAAAACATTCATGATGTCGGTTAATTCGTTCCCTAATTCTGCTAGTTTCTTAGCCGATAATAGAACTTGTTGGCTTGATGTTGCTTTTTTTGTTGTCATGTTTTTTACCTCTTTTTCTATCTTTTTATACTTGCCACGATGGCTTTTTAATGCTTTTTTTCTTGCCTACAGCCCCACGCTCAGAAGTTTGCCGACCGAGAGCGTAGAGATTTTGAATGGTTGTTTCTTATACAGTTTTTCTTGTAATTCCTAGCCTCACGCTCAGACTCGCCAAAGTTTGAGAGCGTGAAAAAGTACCAGTTTAAAGAGTTGGCGCTCTATGCTTTTCAAAACCTTTTCTGTTTGCTTGCCTGCCATTAGTTGTTATTGATTGAATAGTTGATTTTTGTTATAATCTAGATATAGAAAAAATATCTATATTCTTGATCCAGTCGCTTGCTTCAGTCGCCAAACGTTCAGCAAGTGACTTTTTTTGTTGTCTTTTTAATCATCATTTCTTGGCTTCTTATAGATCAGTTGACGGTTTTCCACTAACTCAGCGATAAAAGCTAAGTTAGTGGCCGTATTTTCTATCAATTCGTCAAGCACCCCTTTATTTTCAGGTAATGCCATAGCTTCCGCCACACTCACGGCATCATCTAGCCATGTTTTAAATTCTTTAAAGTTCATTTCTTTGCTCCTTTTTTGTTGTCAATCCCCAGTGGTAAAGCACCACATGAGAAATCTGTAAATGTAAAATAGTGTTGCGATTGGGTCGCTCCTTTCTAATAATCTTCAGCAAGCCACTGCATGGCTTTTTGATAAATGCTAGGCTTTACTTCGCCACCGTCTCGAATTTTTCGATAGGTAACAGGATTTATTCCTATTTCCTCACTCGCCTTTTTAGCGGTCAAATTCTTATCGGCTTGCTTTCGTCGTATTGCTTTTGCTTGTGTTGAGGTGATAAGCAATATATTTTCTCCTTTCTCGACTAACTTTTTCGTTAGTACAAGTGTAGTTTACTAAAATAAAAGTTAGTTATCAAGATTTTTTTAACATTTTCGTTAAAAACTATTTTCATTGTGATATAATTGGATTGAGGTGATAAAAAAATGAATAAATTACAGGAACTGAGAAAAAGCAAAGGTGATACTCAAAAAGATCTTGCTAACTTCCTCGGAGTATCGGAAATGACCATATCGCGATGGGAAAAAGAAGATAAACTAGAAATAAAATACGACTACACAAAAAAACTGGCCGAATATTTTGGTGTGAGTGTAAACTACCTACTAGGTATTAAAACCAAAGCGGAATATAGTTCTTTTGATGATCGAGAATATCAAAACGAATTAAAAAAACTAGCGTTCTCGCTAGCGCATCTGGACTTGCTTATCTCAGATTCTCAAATAAAACATCTGCACGCCTTATTGAAAGGTATGTCTCATGATAATACTTTACTCAATGATGTAAAAACTGTTAAAAATAAAGATAAATATTATACTGAAATTTTAAGAAGAAATCGTGATTATAATTTGTTGAATGAGATTAAAGAAGATCCTGAGTTACTAGAAATACTAAAACTACTGAATGAGCAACTCTAATAAAACTCTTGGAAACATAGGGATTCTCAAAATACACCCCCCCTACATTCGCCAATAGCAACCCTATTTCTAAGGTCTATCGTGCAAAAACAGGGGAAATTGAAGAATAGAAAGCCGATTTTACAGACTAAAGCGCAAAAATGAGCGAAATTGACAAATAGAAAGGGGAATTATGACCTACTCACAAAAATATCTGGACGATATACTGGTACGCATGGCCTACCATTCTAGCGGTATTGAAGGGAACACTATCTCTCTACCCGAAACCGTCAGCATTATCTTAGAAAGCACCTTGCCACGAAACGGCAAAAGTATTCGTGAGTTTTATGAGATTGAAAACCATAAACAAGCCTTTTCTTATCTCTTGGACTCATTGGCAAACCATCAAGCCCTTACTGTGGGGGTGATTCAAGATTTTCACGCCTTGTTAGTGGATAGACTGCAACATGATAGAGGACGATTTAAACAAGTTCAAAATGCTATTATCGGGGCGGAATTTCAAACGGCTAGCCCAGCAGAAACTCCCTACCTTATGACACAATGGGCGGATAATACTGCTTATCGCTTAGATCATGCTCATGATGAAAAAGAAATCTTAGAGATTTTAGCAGATACCCATATCCAGATTGAACGGATTCATCCATTTAGCGACGGTAACGGCCGTACTGGTCGCCTGGTACTCATGTACCTAGCTATGAAGTATCTAAACGCTCCTATCATCGTCTCAAAAGACTCAAGGGCGCATTATATGGAACTCCTAGCAAACCAAGACGTAACTGGACTAGCTGACCTCTTCAAAGAATCACTGGACTACGAAAAAACACGTATGGAGCAGTTTTAGGACGAAAAAAAAGCGAACTTGTTCGCTAATTTGTTGACAATTTTCAAAAATAATAATAGAATTAGAGATGAAGTATAGCTATGGCAATCCTCCGGGACCCATTTGCGGAAAGCATCTCTTAGTAAGGAGGTGCTTTTTTTGAGGCCATTTAACCAAATAAAAAAACAAATACGTACTCTTCATAATAGAGGGATTAAGATAGATACACTATCGAAATACAGATATACTAAACAATATTTATTAACAAATAATTACTACAATCTTGTAAACGGATATGGTCGTTTTTTTTGGATCAATACTAATTTATACCAAGATACAACATTTGATGAACTGACTCATCTCTATGAATTTGATACTGCAATAAGAAACTCTCTCTTTTCTGCTACTCTTAGCGCAGAAAAACACCTACGAGGAGTAATAGCTTATTATATAAGCGAACGTTGCCATAAATTGAAAAAAGTAGAGGCTTATAGAGATAAAAGCTTTTATTCTAAAGATATCCTCTTTGTAAGGAAAAAAATCTGGGAAACTATTGATAAAAATATAAATTCCAGAAATAACAATCCAATAAAAAATCACTATGAAAAACATGGCGGAGTACCATTCTGGGTTATCGTAAATTATCTTTCGTTTAACGATCTTTATAAAATATTAGAGAATGTTCCAGAAATTCAAGATAAAATTGCAAGAGGAATGAAAAGTTTTTTAAAAGAAAAATTTTCCCTCACCAAACCCTATACCGAGAAAGAACTATTAAGTTTCATGTATAACATATACGAGTTACGGAATTTATGCGCCCACGGGAATCGCTTATTAGATTTTAAGTGCAAGAATAATGTTGTCTATTATGAACCATTACACTCACTTTATAATATTCAATCTACCGATCCTAAACAATCGATTTATCATATATTCATTGTACTCCAATGTTTCCTATCTAAAATGGAATATGCTATTTTACACAATACTATTAAAAAGCGTATGAATAACTTAGAAAACAAGTTGACTTCAATATCACACAACAAAATATTAAATCTTTTAGGTTTTCCAAATGATTGGAATAGGAATGTAGCTAATTTACCCCAAAAAAATCAATAGTCTACTCTTATTTCAAACCCCATATATGCCCCATATCCGCCTTGTTTCCTATTCTGGTATTATTTTACCGTCTGACTGCTTAAAATCGAAAATAAGGGGCTTCTAGTAGCCCCTCGCATGGTATAAACTCAAAATCTTTTCTAATTGCTTGCCTGCTGATGGAAAAGGAGTAAACCATGAATATTACAGAATACAAAAAGAAAAACGGAACAATCGTATATCGCTCAAGCGTGTATCTTGGAGTTGATAAACTTACAGGGAAAAAGGCTAGAACTACAGTTACGGCCAAAACAAAAACAGGCGTTAAAATCAAGGCAAGAGAGGCCATTAACGCTTTTGCAAACAATGGATATAGTGTAAAGGAAAAACCAACCATTACAACCTATAGGGAGCTAGTCTCTTTATGGTGGGAGAGTTACAAGAATACAATCAAACCAAACTCCCAGCAATCTATGGAGGGGATTGTGAGGCTTCATATTTTGCCCGTATTCGGCGATTACAAGCTAGACAAGCTTACTACTCCGATTATCCAGCAACAAGTCAATAAGTGGGCTGACAAGGCCAATAAAGGCGAAAAAGGGGCATATGCAAACTATAGCTTCCTAAACAATATAAACCGCCGTATTCTCCAGTATGGAGTTACAATGCAAGCGATCCAGCATAACCCAGCTAGGGATGTCATTATCCCACGTAAGCAACAAAACAAGGAGCATAAGGTAAAGTTTTTCAGCAATCAGGAACTTAAACAGTTTCTAGACTACCTGGATAACCTAGACTTATCTAGGAAAATCTCTTTGACTACGTGCTTTATAAAACATTGCTGGCTAGTGGTTGCCGTATCGGTGAGGCTTTGGCTCTTGAGTGGTCTGATATTGACCTTAAAAAAGGCATTATCAGCATTTCCAAGACTTTGAATAGATACCAAGAAACAAATACACCTAAGTCTAAGGCAGGTCTAAGAGAGATTGATATAGACAAGGATACAATTTCCCTACTCAAGCAATATAAAAAACGTCAACAAGTCCAGTCATGGCAACTAGGACGGTCTGAGGGGATTGTTTTCACTCCTTTTACCACAAAATACGCCTACGCTTGCTTATTAAGAAAGAGACTACAAGGCCACTTTAAAAATGCTGGTGTTCCTGATATCAGTTTCCACGGTTTCCGACACACTCACGCTACAATCATGCTATATGCTGGCATAGAGGCCAAAGACTTACAATACAGATTAGGTCACTCTAATATCTCTATGACTTTAAACACTTATGTCCATGCTACCAAAGAGGGAGCAAAAAAAGCCGTCTCAATCTTTGAATCGGTTATTAGCAATCTATAAATAATAAGGGTGTCCCATTTTGGGGCTACCCTCTTACTATACCTAAAATTGGTTAAGGGTAACTAAAAGGGTAGTAAAAACAAAAAAAGCACTAAGGGAAAGCGCCCCAAAGTGCTTAATATCAAGGCTCTAAAGCCTATCTGATTCAATAAAATATTACAACATTTTGTTGTAGAATTCAACGACAAGTGCTTCGTTGATTTCTGGGTTGATTTCATCGCGTTCTGGTAAACGAGTCAATGAACCTTCCAATTTTTCAGCATCGAATGATACGAATGCTGGACGTCCAAGAGTAGCTTCTACTGCTTCAAGGATAGCTGGAACTTTCAATGATTTTTCACGAACTGAGATCACTTGACCTGGAGTTACGCGGTATGATGGGATATCAACGCGTTTTCCGTCAACAAGTATGTGACCGTGGTTTACGAATTGACGAGCTTGACGACGAGTAGTCGCAAGACCAAGACGGTAAACAACGTTATCCAAACGACGTTCCAAAAGAAGCATGAAGTTGAAACCTAGGATTCCGCCTTTGATTTTTGTAGCTTGTACGAACAAGTTACGGAATTGTTTTTCACCTACACCGTAAGTGAAACGAAGTTTTTGTTTTTCAGCCAATTGCAAACCGTATTCTGACAATTTAGAACGGTTGTTTGGTCCGTGTTGTCCTGGTACGTAGTTACGACGTGCCAATTCTTTACCTGTACCTGTAAGTGAAAGGCCAAGGCGACGAGCTTGTTTCCAAGATGGTCCTGTATAACGTGACATGTGTATGTCCTCCTGATATAAATAATATTTCGGTGGAAATAGTCACTTAGAAAGCCCTGATTCGTGCAGATGCCCTTCGCCTAAACAGCCAAGGTTACTTATCATAAGACACCTGTTGACGAGCTTCATGCTTTCCTGCTGATATTTCACACAAAGTCCATTCTACCATAAATAGCTAGATTTGTAAAGGGGTTTTAGGCTTTATTTTCATTGCCAGAGAGGTTGAGAAGGAGGGTAAAGGTGCTTCCGAGACCGTACTGGCTACTGACTGTGATTTCTCCACCCAATTGATGGGCCAATTCACGCGCAATCGCAAGCCCTAAGCCATGACCACCTGTTTTCATATTACGCGAAGTTTCTACACGATAAAGGCGTTTGAAAATATTCTCCAAATCCTCTGGGGCAATTCCCTGCCCTTCATCGGTCACACTGATTGAAAGCTGGTTATTTTCCAGCTTAGCCACCACTTCCAGCTTGGTTCCTGGAGCTGAGTATTTAAAAGCATTATTGATCAGATTTACCAAGATACGAGAAAGTTTGGCATAATCTCCCTCAATACGGGCAGACTCAGGGATTACCTGCAAGTGAACATCTCGCTCCTCCTGCTCAATCAAAAACTGAAATTCACTCATACACTCAATCAAGAGCTGATCCAGAAAAATGCTGTCTTTACTAGTTGTCTCTGCCTGATTTCTAGCTGTGTTTAGAGTCAAAAAATTCAACTCCTCAACCAGTTTATTGAGTCGTTCCGTCTGGCGTCCAATGGTTGCCAGATAATGGTCCTGTTCTCCTTCCTTGATAACCCCATCTAAAATCCCTTCTACCGTCGCTTGGATCGAAGTGATGGGGGTCTTGATATCATGCGACAGCTGGGCAATCATCAAACCCTTTTCTCGTTCGCTTTCTTCCAAGGAATCAAAGGTTGCTTGCAAATCATGGGACATTTCATTAAAAGCTTGGCCTAATTGCTGAAATTCTACAGGGCCTTGAACCTCCAGATTTGAAGGGAAATCCTTGTCCGCTACCCGCTTGGCATGTTCCTTAAGTTTTCCCAACGACGTAAAGACCGGAGATAGGAGAAAGAGACTAATCCCAGCACCAACAAGGCTGGCAACGATGGTCATCCCAAGCAAAAAGTAAATCTCGCTTTTCGCAATCAGCATTTTTTGAACAGCCCAAAAAACCACGATAATCGTTAGGAGTGTTGAAATGATATACCCCACTAAAATATAACTTTTTAATTTCATTAACTACCTCGTGCTTTCTCAATTTTGTAGCCCAAGCCCCAGACGGTTTTGATGGTAGGTGTTTCTGCACTAGCATGTTTAGCCAACTCCTGTCGCAGAGCATGGATATGAACATTCAAGGTATTGGTGTCATCCACATAGTCTTCCTGCCAGACCTTCTCATAGAGGTCTGTCTTAGAGAAAACTCGCTCTGGATTGCTGGCTAAAAGCCATAGAAGTTCGAAGGATTTGACTGTTAAATCAAGCCCCACATCTCCGACTTGGACCTCATGGCTACCGTGATTCATCCGTAAATCCCCGAGACTGACGACCTCTGTCTCACCTCCACGATGAAGGCGACGCAAGATATTGTGGACACGCAAAACCAGCTCACGAGGGCTAAAGGGTTTGGCAATAAAGTCGTCTGCCCCCAAGCTCAGGCCATAAATCTTGTCCTGCTCGCTAGTCTTAGCCGTGATAAAGAGAAAAGGCTGATCCGGAGATTGATACTGGACTTCGCTAATCAAATCATAACCATCCATCCGAGGCATCATGATATCTGTAATAATCAAATCAATCGGTTTTCGCTTGAAGATTTCTAAGGCCTCTACCCCATCATGAGCCACCAAAACCTGATACCCTGCCTGAACCAGATAACGTTGATGAATATCTGTGATTTCTATCTCGTCGTCAACGAGTAAAATTGTCTTTCCCATCTGTATCTCCTTTGAAAAAAACAGTGCTATACCACAATAGTATAACACTATTTTAATCTCTTTACGAACATTCTAATCGATATCTGGATTTTTCAAATCCTAGATAGAAAGTCTGTAGCTAGACTAGTCATTTTCCTCTTTTTTAGCTTTCAAACCGAGACCACCTAACAGTCCTGCTAAGGCGAGTCCAAAGAATCCAAGAGTAGCCATTGATGTTTGGGCTTCACCAGTATATGGAAGCATGTCTTTTTTGTCTTTCATTTGATCAGCCATCATTGGACTTGATACCTTGTTATTAGATGCCATCTTGCCTTCATCAGACATTTTGCTTGAGGCTGCTGGAGCTTGATCTTGTTTCATGCTTGGTGTTGCCATAGGCTGGCTAGCATTCATGGTTTTGTCCTGCTCTTTGTTAGGCATCGTCTTATCCTGGCTAGCAGCTGGCGTTTTAGATTTCATCTCATCTTGATTGGCACTTGGCATTTGAGCGTTCATCTTAGACGTATCTTGATGACTATTCATCATTGGAGCCGGCATAGCTGAACCATTAGAAGATGGGACGAAGCCTGATTGCATCTGAGTAAGAGACTGATGTCCATTCAAGTTTACTGTCAAATCCTTAGTCGCTACAAGATTGCTCAAGTCTGCCTTACCATCTTGTGCGCCGTACACTTTGATGGTTGCCTTGTAGCTGTGAGTTCCATTTTGTTTCAACAAGTCAAGAAGCTCTTTGTCAGATTTACCTTGAGTACCGGCCAAGTCTACTTCGTAGAAGTAGAGACCTTTGCCCAATTTTTCTACTGGTGGAAGAGCGGGATTTTTAGCTGAGCCATTGTCTGACCATGGAGCCTTGTCTGAGGCTTTCAAGATAAGACGAGTCAACATACCGTCACCAGCGAAGAATTCATATGGAATGACTTGGTTGACACCGGCTGTGAACGGTCCAGGGAAGTTGGCTTTATCCAAGTAAGTTGCTGGAACATCTACTGTGTCTTTGGTGTTATCGGCCACGCCCTTTTGCACTTCAGCTGGAGTGGTCAAGCCATTCAAGTTTACTGTCAAATCCTTAGTCGCTACGAGGTTAGTCAAATCAGCCTTGCCATCTTTGGCACCGTACACTTTGATGGTTGCCTTGTAGCTTTGTGTACCATTTTGTTTCAAGAGGTCAAGTAAGTCTTTATCAGATTTACCTTGAGTACCTGCCAAGTCTACTTCATAGAAGTAAAGACCTTTGCCCAATTTCTCTACTGGTGGAAGAGCAGGATTTTTAGCTGAACCGTTGTCTGACCATGGAGCCTTGTCGGATGCTTTCAAGATAAGGCGAGTCAACATACCGTCACCTGCGAAGAGTTCGTATGGAATGACTTGGTTGACACCAGCTGTGAATGGGCCAGGGAAGTTGGCTTTATCAAGGTAGCTAGCTGGAACATCTACTGTGTCTTTAGTATTGTCGGCCACGCCTTTTTGAACTTCAGCTGGAGTGGTCAAGCCATTCAAGTTTACTGTCAAATCCTTAGTCGCTACGAGGTTGCTCAAATCGGCCTTGCCATCTTTTGCGCCGTACACTTTGATGGTAGCTTTATAGCTTTGAGTGCCATTTTGTTTCAAGAGGTCTAGAAGCTCTTTGTCTGATTTGCCTTGAGTACCGGCCAAGTCCACTTCGTAGAAGTAGAGACCTTTGCCCAATTTCTCTACTGGTGGAAGAGCAGGATTTTTAGCTGAACCATTATCTGACCATGGAGCCTTGTCTGAGGCTTTCAAGATAAGGCGAGTCAGCATACCGTCACCAGCGAAGAGTTCGTATGGAATGACTTGATTAACACCGGCTGTAAATGGGCCTGGGAAGTTGGCTTTATCCAAATAAGTGGCTGGAACATCTACTGTGTCTTTAGTGTTGTCGGCCACGCCTTTTTGGACTTCGGCTGGAGTGGTCAAGCCATTCAAGTTTACTGTCAAATCCTTAGTCGCTACGAGGTTGCTCAAATCAGCCTTGCCATCTTTGGCACCGTACACCTTGATGGTAGCTTTATAACTTTGAGTTCCGTTTTGTTTCAAGAAATCAAGAAGCTCTTTATCAGATTTACCTTGAGTACCTGCCAAGTCCACTTCGTAGAAGTAGAGACCTTTGCCCAATTTTTCTACTGGTGGAAGAGCGGGATTTTTAGCTGAGCCGTTGTCTGACCATGGGGCCTTGTCTGAAGCTTTCAAGATAAGGCGAGTCAACATACCGTCACCAGCGAAGAACTCGTACGGGATGACTTGGTTGACACCAGCTGTGAATGGGCCTGGGAAGTTAGCCTTGTCCAAGTATGTAGCTGGAACATCAACTGTGTCTTTAGTATTGTCGGCCACACCTTTTTGCACTTCAGCTGGGGTGGTTGCTGGTTGCGCTTCATTTGCTTTACGGTCTTGTCCAGAAACTGTAGGCGCAGGATTTGTCACAGGTTTAAGTGCATCTTCTGTTTCTTTCTTAGATTCTGGTTTTGACTGCACTTCTTCTTTTGGCGCTACCACTTGGTCTTTATCAGCTACATTCACTTTTTCTGGAGAGCTTGTAGTATCCAGGCTCGCTTTAGGTGTTGAATCTGCCTGTTCTGAAGGAAGAGCTGTATCGACTGCTTCTTTGAGAACTTCTACTGGTAAGTCGCCCTTTTCACTCACCGAATCTGCGTCTGGCACTACTTGAGCAGGGGTTGGATTGACCACATCGGCACGTGCAGAACTTGGTTGACCAACTAGGACAAAGAAGCCACTAGCCACAACAACTGAGGCAACACCGACACTAAGACGGCGAATAGACCAACGAGTATATCTTTGATTTGGATTGAATTTCATAGGATTCTCCTTAGAGTTTTTCTTTATTTGATGACTCTAGTATAATCTCCTAAAATTAAAAAGGATTAAGAAAAAGTTAAAATTTTTCTTAAATCCCTCTTATAAAATACTTATATTAATTTTTTACGAATTTAATTCTGCTAAGTCATCTAGATACTGGTTGTTAATGACCGCCAAGATATAGGCATCTGCCTTCAAGAGGTCATTAGGTCCAAACTGGACATCCAGCGGTGAATTTTCCTGTTCACGAAATCCTAGGATATTGAGGTTGTATTTGCCACGTAGATCCAGCTGGCTCAGGCTTTGACCTGCCCAAACACTCGGAATCTTCATCTCCACGATAGACACATTTTTATCCAGCTGAAAGACATCCACATTGTTATGAAAGAGAATGGTCTGCGCTAGAGACTGCCCCATTTCATACTCAGGTGAAATCACCGAGTCAGCACCGATTTTTTCTAGCACCTTCTTAGCTGTCTGGCTTTTGACCTTGGCAATAACCCTTGGTACCCCCAAACTCTTACAATGCATCACTGCAAGCACACTCGACTCCAGATTTTCCCCTGTTGCCACTACAACCGTGTCACAGGTATCAATCCCTGCGGTTCGGAGGAGTTCCTCATCTGTGATATCACCAACTACTCCACGCGCCAAAACTGGCTCAAATTGATTGATGTGCTCTGCGTGGTCATCAATGGCAATGATATTCATATCTTGCTTGGCGAGGGCCGTCAGGACACTACTCCCAAAAATCCCCAAGCCTAAAATTCCAATCGTACGATCTGACATCGTTCTTCCTTTCTTATCCAATACTAATATCTGCTTTCATATACTGAATCAAATCTTTCTTATCAGGTTGATAATCCGCTAGACTAACCAGCAAGGTCAAGGGACCGATACGGCCAATAAACATAAGCACCATGACAATGCTGAGGGCTAGCTTGCCCAATTCTGGTGTCAGATTTGCCGTTACCCCAACTGTCGCAAGGGCTGAAATGGTCTCAAACATGAGGTAGATAAATCGTGGTGTTCCTTCTGCCGTAATTCCCAACAACATCAAACCCAACAAGAAGGTCATCAAAAAAATAATAAAGACACTAAAGGATTTTTGGACTGTTCGAGCCTCAATAGTTCTCTGCGCAACATTGGTATGAGGTAAGCCCAGCAATTCACTACGAGCAAAGACCAACAAGACAAAGAAAGTCGTAATCTTAAGCCCTCCAGCCGTCCCTCCAGGCGCCCCACCAAGAAACATCTGTAGGATATAGATAAACAGGGTCACAGGCCGAGCTTGGGTGTAATCAATAGAGGCAAAACCAGCCGTTCTCATGCTGACGGTTTGGAAAAAGCTAACCAGCACTTTCTCTGGAACGCTGAGATTGCCAATGGTTCCTGGATTGTGCCACTCGGTAAAGAGCGTGGATACTGTCCCAAACAGCAAAATTCCTGCAGTCAAGAAGAGGACTAGTTTGGTGTGGAAACGCAGACGGCGTTTTTTCTTCTTGTCAAACTGGGTTGCCAAGTCAAACCAGACCATAAAGCCGAGACCACCTGTGATAATCAAGCCAGCAATGACCAGATTGATCAAGGGATCTGTCTGAAAAGCCACTAAACTGCTACTGCCGAAATTATCAAAACCAGCATTACAAAAGGCTGAAATGGCTAAAAAGATAGAAGTAAAAATGCCTCGTCCCCAGCCGAACTCAGGAATAAAACGGAAACTTAACAGAAAGGCACCCAAGCCCTCCACCAGAAAAGTCGTCAAAAAGATGGATCGTATAAAAGCCCTCAACGACCGAGTCTCCCCGTAACTGAAGCTCTCCTGAATGGTTTCACGACTGCGAAGACTGAGCTTTTGCTTTCCCTGAATATAAAAGACCCCGATAAAGGTCATGAGCCCCAGACCACCAATCTGTATCAAGAGCATACAAATGAGCTGACCCCAAATATTGTAGGTGTCAGCAACAGGTTGCGTAAAAAGGCCAGTCACACAGACCATGGACACCGTCGTAAAAAGATGGTCAAAATAAGTGGCCTGCGAACCACTCGCCTGGACAAAAGGCAAACTCAAAAGAAGAGAGCCTATAAAAATAACTCCAGCGAAACTCAGAAAAATCCGACGAGCTGGCGAAAGTCCACCCAAGGCTCTTTCAATTTTTTTCACAAATAATTTGAATAACATACATCCATTGTACCATAAAAAGTAGGAGAGTAGCTATATCTGAAAGGCTATCTCAAGGCAGAGTTCCAAGGCCTTTTCGAAAGCTTCTGAACCCCAGTCACGACTGTCGTACTGGTCCAAGTCTGCTAAGGAATCAGCTGTGAACAACAACTCTCCCCAGAGAACCCCACGCAGTTGGGCTACTGCCGCAAGCGCAGAACACTCCATCTCCACAACAGCACAGCCTTCTTCCTTGCGATAAGCCACCTTTTCAGCCGTTTCTCGGTAAAAACCATCTGTCGTCCAGGTCATGACTTCTTCATAGGGAATCCCTCTGGCCTCCAAAACTCGCTCAATAGCAGCAATAGCCTCTGGCTGAATTTCCATATAACGACAAGGTGCCACATAGTGATAACTAGCTCCTTCATCTCGCAGAGCGCAAACAGGGACTAGAAAGGTATTTTCTTCTATATCAGCTAGCACACCACAGGTACCGGTGGAAATAATCTGCTCCACACCATAGCCAATCAACCAATCCATAAACTGGGCTGCTGGAGCGGAGCCAACAGGTGCCTGAGCCAGACAGATCTCCTTGCCCTTGTAGTTCACGACATAGACTGGATAGGTCTTGGTGGCAGAAACGAATTCGCCGACACAGTCCGCCCCTACTTCCCTCGCATAGCGGTCAATCTCCTCACCTAAAAAAGCATAGACACACTTCTTGGGCAAGTGCAAGTCCAGCCCCTCGTGATCAGGCATGATGACCGCCTGAGGATTGTCATCAAACTCTAAAATAGGAATCGCATGTTTCTGAATCATAACCCACCTCCTCTAATTTTGTACTATTGTATCAAAAGCTGACAAAGTGTCAAGGAAGAGATTGATAAACTGAGGGGAAAAAAATCTCAGTATTCTTGGGATTCTCAAAACTAAGTGATTTCATAAATCATAAGGAATTAGAGTAAACATCACAAACGTAGCCCCTCTGTAATTAAAATCTGCAGAGGGGGGCGTTATATATTAGTAGTTGTTGCTGATAACTATTACCTTGAAAGAAAAGTATTTATGTCTTACTCTATCTAGACCTTATTATCAAATTTTTAAAAGATCAACTTCCAAGATAATCATTCACTATAAAGAGCTTCTAATTCCCGCTTTAAATATTCAGCCAGATGTTGATGAGCAAAAATATCAGCATTCTGCTCCGCTGTAGGATTATAGTTTGTATTGGTATTTACATCATACACATAAATATCTCCACTTTCTGATTGAACCCATTCTATAGCTGACACATCAATATGAGCATTTTTAAGGAAGGCTTCATAAGCTTCTTTTTGAGATTCTGGTAGAGGTTCTGTAATTTGGAATTTTTCAGAAGTTTCCAGTTGTTCTGGCCTCTTACCGATTTGACAACCATCTGCTGGACAAAGTTGGAGACCATCTGAAGAATCAATTGAAACAGTATAAAGAAACTTCTGATTGATAAACTCTGAACGACGGATACGTCCATCACTTGGTTTGATGTAGGCTTGTAACAAGGTAATCCCGTCCACTGAAGGTTCAAAGAGGGGACTATTGACATAAGCGTCCAGTTCCTCTTCATTTTGGAAGAGTTGAACTCCTAAGCCTTTTCCTGCTCGATTATGCTTGGTAATCAAAGGATAGATGTTTAATTTTCTTGCTGCTTCAATGATGTTTTCTTGCCCTAAAACCGCAACTGTTGCAGGAGTTTCAATACCAGACTCGTTCAACTTCAAATATTGTTTGACTTTACTGATTTCAAGGTTGATAGCACCAGTACCATTCACAACCTTGCGATCGTGCACTTCTAGCCAAGTAAGCACCTGCTCTGTAAATTCTGGTGCATAACGATGACCTCTGGTATGAGAAGATTCGGACATACGATTGTAAAAGATTCCTTGCGGCGGTGGGCTTTGAAGATCTAATATCCCACTAGACAAATTCCATAGTTCATAAGGGACTTCCAATTCTTCCAACCATTTATTAATTTTTTATGTCAAATACTTTATCATCAAATTGTTCAGCTAGTATAGTTGCTGAGTGATAAAGTTCCTTTGCTTTATTTTTATCATTTTCAAAATAAAGATAGCACTTAGCTTCAAATACTGAAATTCCAGGTCTATAGACTTGCAACATTGTTACTGATAAAATTTCATTCATCTTTTTTACTAGAGATATCATATGCTTATAGTCATTATGAACAACATAAACACCCGCTATGGCACAAAGAACTGATAGTAGCTCTACATTATACATTTCATCACTAACTAATTGCTGTTTCAACAACTTAATCCGAAAATCATCTAATGCTCTCTTCTATAAATCAAGTCTTGACATTGCATAGCAAAATAATCAATTAATAGTAAATCATTGAATGTGTAAACTTGCTTTAGTGTTACTTGCTTAAAATAATCATCAAAAATATCTTCAGCGAAACTACCTGTCCCTGTTCTTATCAAGTCTAATATTCTTTCAATCAAGTCTAGACTCAGCAACTCTTCCTCAGGAAGGATGTCACCGTAACAATTATAAACTTCCTCAATTAAAGTTAGTTTTTCCGTAATACGCTTGGAATCTCCATATACTATACTGGAGACTTCATGATACGGTACTTTATCTTAAAGTATTCCTCAGGAAGAGCTAGTTCTTTATTTTCAAGAAAAGTATCTATCGGAACTTCTAATCGCTTAGATAAATATTGTAACTTAGTAATTGTTGGCAAGGATTGCCCAAGCTCAGTACGCATCAGCTGTTTGATTATTAAGTCAGCTTCTGTCCACAGATCTCTTCTCTCGTCAATTTGTGACGTTCACGTTCCTGTCTTACTCTATGACCAATTTCAGTTTTAATATCTGTTGTCATTCTTACCTCTTAACCACAATCCATAAATTAACAATAATTCTTTTTCAAATCCGTCATATTATTTTCCAAAACTTGGATGTCTTGGCTGACTTTGAGAATGACAATGCTGCCTTGAATACTGGAGATGACTTGACGGGCCTGCAACTGCGCCCGCTCTTCTGACCAGTCAGCATGCAGGTCTTGCAAGAGGCTGGCTAACTTCTCTGTCCATTGGGTCATAAAATCATTGAGAGGACAGCGGAAGTTCTCATCTTCTGTGGACAATTCCACAATCAGATTACCAATTGGGCAACCATAAAAGACCGTCTGACTTTCATGAAATTGACAAACCCAGTCAATCATATCCGAAAACTTGTCACTGTCAGACTTGTCTGCTTCAAAAATATCTTCAAAAAGCTCTTTTCGCCAATTTGCTAAAATATCTTGAATGACCGTCAAACCAATTTCCTTCTTAGATTTGAAATAATAATAAAGCTGTCCCTTGCCAACATCAGCTGCCTCCATGATGTCACTGATGGAGGTGGCATCATAACCCTTCTGATAAATCAATTCCTCAGCACTTTGTAAAATACGCTCTTTAACGCTCATCTGCTCACCTCTCTTTTTTCCTATTATAGCAGATTCAGAGTCTGAGACCAAACAATTGAAACCACCACCTTTTACCACTGTTTTGTCATTAAAATTTTTGTTCTGAGCAAATTGATTTACAAATTCAATTTTAGATGTTATTATAATTGTACCGAACGGTCAGTATATAACTGAAACTACCATTTGGAAAATCGTCCTATTTCGATAGGCAA
>WIJN01000110.1:0-624 GCA_009496085.1 Streptococcus mitis
AATGGCGCGATTACAAAATTTCGTAAGAAAAATTTTTCTTCGAGGTTTTAGAGCTGTGTTGTTTCGAATGGTTCCAAAACTTGACCAGCTTCACCGACCCCGATAATGCTGTTTTAGAGCTGTGTTGTTTCGAATGGTTCCAAAACAATCAAAGAAATCTTCCTGATTGCATAATTGTTTTAGAGCTGTGTTGTTTCGAATGGTTCCAAAACTGAGCCTCAGGCTTTTTGTAGCGATAGCTAGTTTTAGAGCTGTGTTGTTTCGAATGGTTCCAAAACAGATCGTATCAAATTCTTCGAATTGAACAAGTTTTAGAGCTGTGTTGTTTCGAATGGTTCCAAAACCTTCAAGTTGCTTGAGAGATTCGCCTCTGTGTTTTAGAGCTGTGTTGTTTCGAATGGTTCCAAATCACATTAAAAGCTACTCATTTTTTAAGTAGCTTTTTTCTTATTCAAGTTTACATATTAGTCGTCACAACCCCATTCCCTTGTAAAAAAGCAAAACTGCGAGTCCTACGAATAACACTACAGCTCCTAACCTCTGGCTGGTACTATACATCCGTCTTTCACCTCGAACTGGAAAGATAACTGCTAAAAATGCTCCACCGACTGCACCTCCGATATG
>WIJN01000111.1:0-623 GCA_009496085.1 Streptococcus mitis
GTAGCTTCTACCATGTACCTGTTGACACCAGTGAATGTTATTGTGAATATTGAAGATATTCGTTTACCAGATGAAGATCAACAGGGTGAGTTTGATTTTGATATGAGACGAAATAGAGTACGATGATGATTTTTTTAATTCGTATGATTTATAATGCAGTGGATATTTACTCCCTGATTTTGGTAGCCTTTGCTGTAATGTCTTGGTTTCCAGGCGCCTACGAATCAAGTTTGGGTCGTTGGATTGTAGCATTGGTAAAACCAGTGCTTGCTCCTTTGCAACGCCTGCCTTTACAGATAGCAGGTCTTGATTTATCTGTTTGGGTTGCGATTGTTTTGGTTCGATTTTTAGGAGAAAACCTAGTCCGTTTTCTGGCGATGATAGGATGAATAAAGGGATTTACCAGCATTTCTCCATAGAAGATCGTCCATTTCTTGATAAGGGAATGGAATGGATAAAGAAGGTAGAAGATAGCTATGCTCCTTTTTTAACTCCTTTTATCAATCCTCATCAGGAGAAACTATTAAAGATTTTGGCCAAAACCTATGGTCTTGCTTGTAGCAGTAGTAGGGAATTCGTCTCGAGTGAGTATGTCCGAATTTTATTATACCCAGATTATTTTC
>WIJN01000112.1:0-622 GCA_009496085.1 Streptococcus mitis
ATCCTAGTCGCTGACGAGGGAATTAACGGAACAGTTTCAGGGGATTATGAAACAACTCAAAAATACATGGACTACGTTCACAGCCTCCCAGGCATGGAAGACCTCTGGTTCAAGATTGACGAAGAAAGTGAACAAGCCTTCAAGAAGATGTTCGTTCGCTACAAGAAAGAAATTGTCCACCTTGGTTTGGAAGACAACGACTTTGATAACGACATCAACCCACTTGAAACAACAGGTGCTTACTTGTCTCCAAAAGAGTTCAAAGAAGCCCTTCTTGACGAAGATACAGTTGTCCTTGACACACGTAATGATTATGAGTACGACCTAGGACATTTCCGTGGAGCTATCCGCCCAGATATCCGCAACTTCCGTGAGTTGCCACAGTGGGTTCGTGATAACAAGGAAAAATTCATGGACAAGCGCGTCGTGGTTTACTGTACAGGTGGGGTTCGCTGTGAGAAATTCTCAGGTTGGATGGTCCGTGAAGGCTACAAAGATGTCGGCCAATTGCACGGAGGAATCGCAACTTACGGTAAAGACCCAGAAGTCCAAGGCGAGCTTTGGGATGGAAAAATGTATGTCTTTGACGAGCGTATTGCCGTAGATGTTAACCATGTCAACC
>WIJN01000113.1:0-622 GCA_009496085.1 Streptococcus mitis
CTATCTCTATTTTGATGTATTGGACAAGGATGGAAACTGGGTGCCGAGTGCTTCCAATCAGCTTCATTTTGAAATTGAAGGACCAGCTCGCATTGTAGGGGTGGATAATGGTAGGCAGGCCAGTCGTGAACGTTACCAAGCCCAGAAAAATGGTCGTTTTAAGAGGAAAGCCTTTCATGGCAGAGGTGTCCTCTTGGTTCAGAGCTTGGATCAGGAAGGTCAAGTTAGAGTAAAAGCCAGTGCCAGAGGGCTAGAGCCAGCAAGTTTTGATTTCCTAGTGGGAGAGGCTTTGGCTTGTCATCCAGTGAAAAATCAGCGCTTGTTTGAGATTCGAGTGGACAAGCAGGCAGGTTTGCAAGAAGGAGATTCCCCAGCTATTGGACTTTATCCACAAACTGTGGATAACCCTGTGAACAAGGTGGGGAATAGTGAAGTGATTTGGGAGACGAGTGGTAGTGCACATGCCATTATCAAGCAGGGAGTGCTTCATTGCTTGTCTGCAGGCGACTTGGCTATCCGCGCCATTTATCAAGGGAAAACCTATCAAACTTACATGCAGGTTGCAGAAAATACCTCACTAGGGCAGGCAGTTTCTGTACGACCACTTCGCTTGTATACAGAT
>WIJN01000114.1:0-621 GCA_009496085.1 Streptococcus mitis
ACTAACTAGTATACAAAATAAAGCGCTTTCTTGTTTATCAACTTTTTTTAATTTTTAAAAAAATGTGAGGAGATTGTGTGAATTTCACAAAAAAGACCTGGAACAACCAAGCCTTTTAAGTGAATAATAACTGACGAATCCCTGCCAAATCTTCCAAATCCAAGTCATTTTTTAAATAATAGACTGGTGTTTGTTCCTTCTTATGAATAGGGTTATTGGTAACCAGCAAATCATAATGCCGAGTACAATCATAGGCTTCAATGGTAATAAAACGATTGTATTCCAAATACCGTTTCAAAATAGCTGCCATCCTTGAAAAGACAAGAAAACCAGATGTCAAATCCAGACCAATCCGCATATGTTGACCACCATTTTCAGCCATATACTCTATCAACTGGAGCCATTCCCAGAGAATTTTCTTATCCAAATCCGTCCCCTGATGAAAGGCAGGTAAAGCATGAAAAATCTCTTCTGCCGTCTCCTTAAAATCATGTTCCATCAGCAAATAGGGATGACGATTCTCTGTCTGGTATCTGTACTGATCTTGTAAAATATAGCCCTTGTATAGATAAACTTGACCACAAAGCTGACTAAGTTCATAGGTGACATGGTCCTCTATGT
>WIJN01000115.1:0-620 GCA_009496085.1 Streptococcus mitis
GTCTTGCATATATACGTCTTTATAGTGGCGTACTGCATTTGCGAGATTCGGTTAGAATATCGGAAAAGGAAAAAATAAAAATTACAGAAATGTATACTTCAATAAATGGTGAATTATGTAAAATCGATAAGGCTTATTCCGGGGAAATTGTTATTTTGCAGAATGAGTTTTTGAAGTTAAATAGTGTTCTTGGAGATACAAAGCTATTGCCACAGAGAGAGAGAATTGAAAATCCCCTCCCTCTGCTGCAAACGACTGTTGAACCGAGCAAACCTCAACAAAGGGAAATGTTACTTGATGCACTTTTAGAAATCTCCGACAGTGACCCGCTTCTGCGATATTATGTGGATTCTGCGACACATGAAATCATACTTTCTTTCTTAGGGAAAGTACAAATGGAAGTGACTTGTGCTCTGCTGCAAGAAAAGTATCATGTGGAGATAGAAATAAAAGAGCCTACAGTCATTTATATGGAAAGACCGTTAAAAAAAGCAGAGTATACCATTCACATCGAAGTTCCACCGAATCCTTTCTGGGCTTCCATTGGTTTATCTGTATCACCGCTTCCGTTGGGAAGTGGAATGCAGTATGAGAGCTCGGTTTCTCTTGGATACTTAAAT
>WIJN01000116.1:0-619 GCA_009496085.1 Streptococcus mitis
GGCTTTTAGCTTCTCCTGTTTAAATAAAACCAGAACAGAAATCCCCAGCAAGAGCCAGTAGGCCAAGGATGTTCCTAAACCAGCACCAGCACCTCCCAGTTCTGGAACACCAAAGGCCCCGTAAATCAAGAGATAGTTAAATCCACTATTGAGAGGAAGTAACAAAAGCATGAGGTATATGGACAGTTTGGTCAACCCTAGTGAATCCAGCAAGGAGCGAATGACACTAAAAAGCAACAGGGGGATAATTCCGATAGATAAAAGCCAAAGATAGCGAATCGCTACTGCCGCCACCGGTGCTTCTAAGCCAATATGATTCAAGATTGGTGGTGCCAAGAAAAGTACCATCCCCAGCAAGAGCACAGATAGACCCAAGGCCAGATAGATGAACTGATAAAAATCAGACGCAACCTCTTCCTTTTTGCCTCGCCCAAGATGGTGACCAATGATGGGCACCAAGGCTGACACAATCCCTGTTAGAAAGGTAAAGAAGGGATTCCAGATACTAGTTGCCATAGATACACCAGCCAAGTCCATGGTATTGTATTTGCCAGTCATAGTCGTATCAACAAATGAGGCAGAATAATTTGCAAATTGATAAATCAAGATAGGGAAAAAT
>WIJN01000117.1:0-618 GCA_009496085.1 Streptococcus mitis
GACAGATGATTATCGAAGGAAGTGGTCCTAGTCACTTCTGGAACAAAACATGGCTTATAGGAAATTGCATATAGGTTGAGGCTGAGAAGATTTTCTCAACCTCATTTTTTAAAGTGGACATATAGAAAGGTCTTGTAAGACTGAAAATGAAAAAAGAATTTAATTTAATTGCAACTGTGGCAGCTGGTCTTGAAGCTGTAGTGGGAAGAGAAGTGCGAGAGTTGGGCTACGATTGTCAGGTTGAAAATGGACGTGTGCGTTTTCAAGGAGACGTGAGAGCTATTATCGAAACCAACCTCTGGCTTCGAGCAGCAGACCGTATCAAGATTATCGTAGGTACTTTCCCAGCTAAGACTTTTGAAGAGTTGTTTCAGGGAGTTTTCGCTTTAGATTGGGAAAATTATTTACCACTCGGGGCTCGTTTTCCGATTTCAAAAGCTAAATGTGTTAAATCTAAACTTCACAATGAGCCCAGTGTACAGGCTATTTCAAAGAAGGCTGTTGTTAAGAAATTGCAGCAACACTATGCCCGTCCAGAAGGTGTTCCCTTGATGGAGACTGGTCCTGAGTTTAAGATTGAGGTTTCTATTCTAAAGGATGTGGCAACTGTCATGATTG
>WIJN01000118.1:0-612 GCA_009496085.1 Streptococcus mitis
GGCTAAAGAACATCCACTGAGGGTAGCCTGATAAGAGGTCAATCAAGAAACCTGCTAGTCCTCCGACTACAGCCCCTTCACGACTACCAAAGTAAAAGGCCGCAAAGAAGACACCCGCATCTAAAAGGGTTAGAATGCCTGTAGGTGTTGGGATTTTTAAGAAATAACCTAGAACCACAGAAAGGGCGGTTAATAGGGATACAAGGGCGATTTTAGTTGTTTTGGTTTGCTTCATATTGTCTTACTCCATACTGATCTGCTTGTGCAATGGCACGATAAACGAAAGCCTTAGAGCTTTCTACTGCTGGTAAAAGTTCATCACCTTTGACTAGGTGACTGGCAATGCTAGAGGCAAAGGTACAACCTGCACCAGCATTTTGCCCTTGGATAACGGGATTTTCTAGGACTGTAAAGGTTTGTCCATCATAAAAGACATCCACAGCCTTGTCCTGACTAAGGCGATTGCCTCCCTTGATAATGACTGCTGGCGCTCCTAAGGCATGCAATTTCTGCGCTGCATCCTACATGTCTTCCAAGCTTTTAATTTCCTGACCAGCTAATAATTCTGCTTCTGGGAGATTAGGAGTAATCACACTGACATGGGGGAAAAAG
>WIJN01000119.1:0-611 GCA_009496085.1 Streptococcus mitis
GAAAAAAGAGCTCTTCCTTGCGCTGATAGTGAATATCAAATTGACCAACAAGCCCCATCTGACGTACCAAGCCTTTGCGCATCTCTACCAGCATCTCCTCATCGTCCACAGATTCATAAGTCGAGAGCAATCTACGAATGCGAATCAAAGCCGCACGGAGAGCCAGATTTTCTTCCTTGAAGACACGAACTGGGTGACCTGGGTGCTCGGTATCTGCAACTTCGACACCCTTAACAGCATTTTTAAAAAGATTAGCATGGACATCACAGAGTTCCATAACATCTTCAAAGGTGACACCTGAGTCTGAGTTCATCAGCTCGTGCTCCATGAGGGAAATCTCGATGGCTGAGACACCTGCAAAGGTAGCATCAAAACGCTCCTGAACCGACTCGGGAGAGGCGCCATTGTGTAATTCTAACAAAATATCCCGTAAGACATGAATCCGTTCATCTGCCATTAGTCTAATCCAATCACTTCGTAGCCATTTGCTTCCAGCGTGCGGACTATCTTGTCCATAGGAGTTCCTTCAAGCTTAGAACCCTGTTTGAGCGACACCTTGCGACCGACTGTATTTCGCATCAAGGGATTGGCTAGTGGTTTAAAACCTAGTT
>WIJN01000011.1:0-74970 GCA_009496085.1 Streptococcus mitis
ATATCTATAATTTGGATATTTGGGTCTTTGATATCAAGAAGTTTTGTGATAAAATGTAATTGTTCCATAGGATTCTTTCTAATGATGGTTTGGTTGCTTTTCATTATAGATCTTATGGGACTTTTTTCTACAACAAAATAGGCTCCATAATATCTATAGGGGATTTACCCACTACAAATATTATAGAGCCTATTTTTTTGTCTATGGGGCAAAACTTTTTACTTGCTATTTAATGAGACAGTATCAAGTGAATCAATCACTGATTCTTTCATGACATTTGTAATATGAGTGTAGATTACAGTTTTTGTTTTAACGTTTCTATGGCTTACATAAGCTCTGTTGCTTGTAGAAACGAACGTAAAACAGATATTAATACTCCTCGAAAATCTCTTCAAACCACGTCAGCTTCATCCACAACCTCAAAACAGTGTTTTGAGCTGACTTCGTCAGTTCTATCTACAACCTCAAAGCAGTGCTTTGAGTAAGCTGCGGCTAGCTTCCTAGTATGCTCTTTGATTTTCATTGAGTATAAGTTAAAATACAGAAAAAAAACAACCCCTTGATGATTCAAGGAGTTGTCTATAGCTAGATTAGTTTTTTGAAGCCGCTTGGAATTCAGGATTTTTCCATGCTTCATCAATGATAGCTTGCAATTCTTTTGCTGAAGCCTGCATTTTTTGTGTTTCAGCATCGTTCAATGGGATGTTTACTGGACGAACGATACCGTGTGCACCAACGATAGCTGGTTGACCGATAAAGACGTTTTCAACTCCGTATTGACCTTCTTGGAATACAGAAAGTGGAAGAACTGCATTTTCATCATCAAGGATAGCTTTTGTGATACGAGCAAGGGCTACTGCAATACCGTAGTACGTTGCACCTTTTTTGTTGATGATTGAGTAAGCAGCGTCACGAACTGAGATGAAGAGTTCAACAAGGTCTGCTTCATTCAAGTCACGGTTAGCTTGCAACCATTGTTCCAATTTAACACCGGCAACGTTAGCGTGTGACCAAACGGCAAATTCTGAGTCACCGTGCTCACCCATGATGTAGGCGTGAACTGAACGAGCATCAACACCAATAGTTTCAGCAAGTGCTTGACGGAAACGAGCTGAGTCAAGTGAAGTACCTGAACCGATAACGCGTTCTTTAGGGAATCCAGAGAATTTCCAAGTTGAATAAGTCAAGACATCTACTGGGTTAGCTGCAACAAGGAAGATACCATCAAAACCTGAAGCAACAACTTGCTCAACGATAGATTTGTTAATTGCAAGGTTTTTACCCACAAGGTCAAGACGAGTTTCACCTGGTTTTTGAGGAGCACCGGCTGTGATAACAACAAGATCAGCGTCCGCACAGTCTTCGTACTTAGCAGCGTAGATTTTCTTTGGTGAAGTAAATGCAAGCGCATGGCTAAGGTCTTCAGCATCACCAACAGCTTTTTCAAACAATTGAGGAATTTCAATAATACCAAGTTCTTGTGCGATTCCTTGAGTAACAAGAGCGAAAGCGTAAGATGAACCTACGGCACCATCACCAACAAGGATAACTTTTTTGTGTTGTTTAGTTAGTGTCATTTGTCTAAACATCTCCTTAATTTTATTTAGGGATTTTCCCAGATAGATTCATTCTATCACTTTTAAAAAACTTTGTCACGAATATGCCTTTCAGTTCTTGATGTAAACGTTTTAGCAGGGTAGATGGCTGAAATATAGGATACAATATGGTATAATATACCTGATTACTAATTGTGAAATGAGGCATTTATTAATGCAGGATAAAAATTTAGTGAATGTCAATCTGACAAAGGAGATGAAAACAAGCTTTATCGATTACGCCATGAGTGTTATCGTAGCGCGGGCTCTTCCTGATGTTCGAGATGGCTTGAAACCTGTTCACCGTCGCATTCTCTACGGAATGAATGAATTGGGTGTTACTCCAGACAAACCTCATAAAAAATCGGCTCGTATTACAGGGGATGTCATGGGTAAATATCACCCACACGGGGATTCCTCTATCTATGAAGCTATGGTTCGTATGGCTCAATGGTGGAGCTACCGTTACATGCTGGTAGATGGGCATGGAAACTTTGGTTCTATGGATGGGGATGGTGCTGCCGCTCAGCGTTATACAGAGGCACGTATGAGCAAGATTGCTCTAGAGATGCTTCGTGATATCAATAAGAATACGGTTGATTTCGTCGACAACTATGATGCGAACGAACGTGAACCCTTGGTCTTGCCAGCTCGTTTTCCAAACCTTTTAGTTAATGGAGCTACTGGTATCGCTGTTGGGATGGCAACTAATATTCCGCCTCATAACTTGGGTGAAACCATTGATGCAGTGAAGTTGGTCATGGATAATCCTGAAGTGACTACGAAGGAATTGATGGAAGTATTGCCTGGGCCAGATTTTCCAACTGGTGCCCTTGTTATGGGGAAATCAGGTATCCATAAGGCTTACGAAACAGGTAAAGGTTCGATTGTTCTTCGTTCTCGTACTGAAATCGAAGAAACTAAGACAGGCCGTGAGCGCATTGTTGTAACAGAATTTCCTTATATGGTCAATAAAACAAAGGTACATGAGCACATTGTTCGCTTGGTTCAGGAAAAACGCATTGAGGGGATTACAGCAGTACGTGATGAGTCCAACCGTGAAGGTGTTCGATTCGTTATTGAAGTCAAGCGCGATGCCTCAGCCAATGTTATCCTCAACAATCTCTTCAAGATGACCCAGATGCAAACCAACTTTGGTTTTAATATGCTTGCAATCCAAAATGGGGTACCGAAGATTTTATCTCTTCGTCAGATTTTGGATGCTTATATCGAGCACCAAAAAGAAGTGGTTGTTCGTCGTACCCGTTTTGATAAGGAAAAAGCAGAAGCGCGTGCTCATATCTTAGAAGGTCTCTTGATTGCGCTAGACCATATCGACGAAGTGATTCGTATCATCCGTGCTAGTGAAACGGATGCGGAAGCACAAGCTGAGTTGATGAGCAAGTTTAAACTTTCTGAACGTCAAAGTCAGGCCATCCTTGATATGCGTCTTCGTCGTTTGACAGGTTTGGAACGTGATAAGATTCAGTCTGAATATGATGACCTCTTGGCTTTGATTGCGGATTTAGCAGATATTCTTGCTAAGCCCGAACGTGTTTCTCAAATCATTAAAAATGAATTAGACGAAGTCAAGCGTAAGTTTGGTGACCAACGCCGTACTGAATTGATGGTTGGTGAAGTCTTAAGCCTCGAAGATGAGGATTTGATTGAAGAATCGGATGTCTTGATCACTCTTTCTAACAAAGGATACATTAAACGTCTAGATCAGGATGAGTTTACTGCTCAAAAACGTGGAGGTCGCGGTGTTCAAGGGACAGGTGTCAAAGATGATGATTTTGTCAGAGAGTTAGTGTCAACTAGCACCCATGATCACCTGCTCTTCTTCACAAATAAAGGTCGTGTCTATCGCCTTAAAGGATATGAAATTCCTGAGTATGGCCGGACGGCCAAGGGATTACCAATAGTCAATCTTTTGAAATTGGATGAAGGTGAAAGCATTCAGACCATCATCAATGTTGAATCTGAACGTAGCGATGACGCTTATCTCTTCTTCACAACTCGTCATGGTATTGTGAAGAGAACCAGCGTTAAGGAGTTTGCTAATATTCGTCAAAATGGACTTAAAGCTTTGAACCTCAAGGATGAAGATGAGTTGATTAATGTCTTGTTGACGGAAGAAGATACGGATATTATCATTGGTACCAAGTTTGGTTATGCAGTTCGCTTTAATCAATCAACCGTTCGCGGCATGAGTCGTATCGCCACAGGTGTGAAAGGTGTTAATCTCCGTGAGGGAGACACAGTAGTTGGTGCTAGCGTAATTACTGATCAAGATGAGGTTCTTATCATTACTGAAAAAGGATATGGTAAGCGTACAGTTGCTACTGAATACCCAACTAAAGGTCGTGGTGGTAAAGGGATGAAGACGGCCAACGTTGCTGAGAAAAACGGTCCTCTATCAGGTCTCTTGACTGTGAAAGGTGATGAAGACTTGATGATTATCACTGATACTGGTGTCATGATTCGAACTAATGTTGCCAATATTTCACAAACAGGGCGTTCAACTATGGGAGTTAAAGTAATGCGCCTGGACCAAGATGCCAAAATTGTGACCTTTACGACGGTTGCAGCGGCAGAAAAAGAAGAAGTTGGGGCAGAAAACAAAACAGAAGGTGAAACATAATGTCTCAAAAAAATAAAAAAAAGAAAACAAACCGTAAAAATTTACTAATCAATATTTTAGCAGGATTCTTAATTCTATTATCAATTGCTTTGATTTTTAATGCTAAACTGCGTGATATGGTCATGGTTTGGAATACGAATAAGTACCAAGTTAGTCAGGTCTCAAAAGAGAAATTAGAAGAAAATCAAGAAACAGAAGGAAATTTTGATTTTGACTCGGTCAAAGCAATCTCTTCTGAAGCTGTTTTAGCTTCTCAATGGGATACTCAAAAATTACCAGTTATTGGTGGAATTGCTATTCCTGAATTAGAAATGAATCTGCCGATTTTTAAAGGATTGAATAACGTAAATCTATATTATGGTGCTGGTACTATGAAGCGTGACCAAGTGATGGGAGAAGGAAATTATAGTCTAGCTAGTCATCATATTTTTGGTGTTGATAATGCTAATAAAATGTTATTCTCTCCTTTGGATAATGCTAAAAATGGTATGAAAATTTATCTAACTGATAAAAATAAAGTTTATACTTATGAAATACGTGAAGTCAAACGTGTTACACCAGATCGTGTTGATGAGGTTGATGATAGAGAAGGGGTCAATGAGATCACATTAGTAACCTGTGAAGACCTTGCTGCTACAGAACGTATTATTGTAAAAGGTGATTTGAAAGAAACAAAAGATTATTCGCAGACATCTGATGAAATTTTAACAGCTTTCAATCAACCATATAAACAATTTAGTTAAGATAAGTCAGTGAAAAGATGATATCTGGAGAGGACAATCCTTGTCTTCTCCATTTTATATTTAGAGCTATGAAAATTTGTTTATTGCAGTTGTTATAGTATATTGAAATAGAAGAACAAATTGATTAAGGAATTTAAAGCAATTTCTATAAATATTTTAGAAGAGATATTGTGAGATTCTAGATTCAATCTACTATAATATTCTGAAAATCAAAAATATTAAGTTTAATGATGTTACTAGTAATCTTACTTAGTTTTGGAATACTCTCATTGAGGGATGGTGATGATTTTAGCTTTATCCTTAAGAAATGTTTTAAAGACAGATTGAAACAAAGGTGGAGGTTGTTGACTCTTTTTATACCATAACTAATAATACAAAGTGTGTAATCTTAAAGTAGATATAAAGAGTTAAATTTTAAAAAAATTATTATTTGTTTATTTTTATGTTATAATAACAAATATAAAGAATTAGGAGATGTTTATGAGTTCTTCAGAGTTTATTTCGAAGATAGATTATTATTGCCATAAGAAAGAAAGTCTTTTCAAGCAAAGTAAGTTCAAATATGCTATTCGTTCCATGTTTGCAGGTGCTTTTTTAACCTTTAGTACAGCTGCTGGAGCCATTGGTGCGGATTTATTAAATAATATTGTTCCAAGTAGTGGATATTTCCTTTTCCCATTTGTTTTCGCTTGGGGACTTGTTTATATCGTTTTTCTAAATGCTGAGTTAGTTACATCCAACATGATGTACCTAACAGCAGGCGCATTTTTAAAAAAGATGGATTGGAAAAAGGCAATGATTATTTTACTATATTGTGCTTTGTTTAATCTCATTGGTGCCTTGGTAGCTGGATGGGCCTTTGCCAACTCGTCGGCCTTTTCCCATTTGACCCATGATAGTTTCCTTCCTAAGCTTGTAGCCAAGAAATTGGCGCGTCCAAGTGATTTAGTCTTGCTTGAGGGAATTCTTGCCAATGTCTTTGTAAATATTGCCATTCTTTCATCTATACTAGTTAAAGATGGTGCTGCCAAACTATGGATTATTTTATCAGCTATTTCCATGTTTGTCTTCTTGTCCAATGAGCATATTGCTGCCAATTTTGCTTCCTTTAGTATTATGAAATTCAGCATGATTGCTGATCAAGTACCTCACTTTGGTCTTCCAAATATCATTCGACATTGGGGTGTAACTTTCATTGCTAACTTTATAGGTGGAGGTCTTCTGATTGGTTTACCGTATGCCTTTCTAAATAAGAATGAAGATATATATGTTGATTAAGAAGAGTTAGTGTATCAGGGAGAATCAGAACGATTCTCTCTTTTTCTTTTACAAAATAGGCTTTCAGAGAAAATCGTTTTTAAATTGTAACAATAAAATATATTAAATAGAATAAAAGTTACTCCATGCAACCTCAATATTCTGATAACTAAAACTTCTAAAAGCTTATTATTAAAACAATGTAAACGATTACTGGTTTTATAAATTTATTAAAAATGCAATTAGGAAAGGCTTTTCATCATATCGATTTTATGTTATAATTATCACAAATAAAAGTTTTAGGAGTTTATTATGGTTTCTTCAGAATTTATTTCAAAGATTGAATTTGCTTGCAAGAAGAAGGAAAGTCTTTATGGTCAAAGCAAATTTAAGTATGCGATTCGTGCTATGTTCGCAGGTGCATTCTTAACTTTCAGTACAGCTGCAGGTGCAGTTGGGGCTGACTTGATTAATAAAATTGCACCAGGTAGTGGACGCTTCCTCTTCCCATTTGTCTTTGCTTGGGGATTGGCCTACATTGTTTTCTTGAATGCCGAGTTGGTAACATCAAACATGATGTTTTTGACTGCTGGTAGTTTCTTGAAAAAAATCTCTTGGAGAAAAACAGCTGAGATTTTACTTTACTGTACCTTGTTCAACCTTATCGGGGCCTTGATAGCAGGTTGGGGCTTTGCCCACTCAGCAGCTTATGCAAATCTGACTCATGATAGTTTCATCTCAGGAGTTGTTGAGATGAAGTTAGGCCGTTCAAATGAATTAGTCTTACTTGAGGCTATTTTGGCAAATATTTTCGTTAATATTGCGATTCTTTCATTTGTTTTGGTCAAAGATAGTGGTGCCAAACTTTGGCTTGTGTTGTCAGCGATTTACATGTTTGTATTCTTAACAAACGAGCACATTGCGGCGAACTTTGCTTCTTTCGCGATTGTAAAATTCAGTGTCGCTGCGGATTCAATTGCTAACTTCGGTGTTGGAAATATGCTTCGTCACTGGGGTGTAACCTTCGTTGGAAACTTGATTGGCGGTGGTCTCTTGATGGGTCTTCCATATGCCTTCCTCAATAAAAACGAAGATACTTATGTAGATTAAGAAAATGAGCACGATTGAGTCGTGCTTTTTTCGTTTTTAAAATAGGGTAATAGCTATTTCTTATATCAAAATATAGAAAACTGATATTTGTAAACTATAACTTAAGGTGTTACAATATCCTTAATGAAACTATTTGGAGGTCGTTTTATGACTCGTGATTTTAAATTTGAAACTCTACAACTACATGCTGGTCAAGTTGTGGATCCAGCAACTAAGTCTCGTGCAGTGCCGATTTATCAGACAACATCCTTTGTTTTTGATGATACGCAGGAAGGTGCGGATTTGTTTGCCTTGAGAAAACCTGGGAATATCTATACTCGTATCACCAACCCTACAACAGCTGCCTTTGAAGAAAGAATTGCTGCCCTTGAAGGTGGTGTTGGAGCTCTTGCAACAGCATCAGGTATGGCCGCGGTTACTTATACAATTTTGGCGCTTGCACATGCTGGTGATCATGTAGTAGCAGCATCAACTATTTACGGTGGAACCTTCAATCTCTTGAAAGAAACCCTTCCTCGTTATGGTATCACAACAACCTTTGTGGATGTAGATAATTTGGAGGAAGTGGAAGCAGCTATCAATGACAATACCAAGCTTGTTCTGATTGAAACCTTGGGGAATCCCTTGATTAACATTCCTGACTTGGAAAAATTGGCTGAGATTGCGCATAAACATCAGATCCCACTTGTTTCTGACAATACCTTTGCAACACCTTACTTGATTAACGTATTCTCTCATGGCGTAGATATTGCCATTCATTCTGCGACTAAGTTTATCGGTGGGCATGGTACGACTATTGGAGGAGTGATTGTCGATAGCGGTCGTTTTGACTGGGCGGCTTCAGGAAAATTCCCTCAATTTGTTGAGGAAGACCCAAGCTATCATAACTTGAGCTATACTCGTGATGTAGGTGCGGCTGCCTTTATTATCGCTGTTCGTGTTCAATTGCTCCGTGATACAGGTGCAGCCTTGTCACCATTCAATGCTTTCCTCTTGCTTCAAGGACTTGAAACCCTTTCACTTCGTGTGGAACGCCATGTTCAAAATGCTGAGAAAATTGTTGATTTCCTTGTCAAGCATCCTAAGGTAGAAAAAGTCAACTATCCAAAATTGGCTGATAGTCCTTATCATGCCTTGGCTGAGAAATACTTGCCAAAAGGTGTGGGTTCAATCTTTACCTTCCATGTCAAAGGTGGGGAGGCAGAAGCACGCAAGGTTATTGATAATTTGGAAATCTTCTCTGACCTTGCAAACGTGGCAGATGCTAAATCGCTTGTTGTCCATCCAGCAACAACCACTCACGGTCAATTGGCAGAAAAAGACCTTGAAGCAGCAGGTATCACACCAAACCAAATTCGTTTGTCAATCGGACTTGAAAATGTAGATGATTTAATCGAAGACTTGCGCTTGGCCTTGGAAAAAATTTAAAGTAAAAGAAGATAAACAGTGGGTTTCGACTCACTGTTTTTGATTTTCCCTTAGGCATGATATAATGGATACAGAAGTCTAGAAAGAGGAACGATATGAACGAAATCAAATGCCCTAACTGTGGGGAAGTCTTTAGAGTAAATGAGAGCCAGTATACTGAACTTTTATCCCAAGTGAGAACGGCAGAGTTTGATAAGGAACTACACGATAGGATGAGGCAGGAACTGGCCTTGACTGAGCAAAAGGTCATGAATGAACAACAGTCTAAACTGGCTCAAAAAGACAAAGAAATTGCTCAATTGCAGAGTCAAATCCAAAACTTTGATACAGAAAAAGAATTGGCCAAGAAAGAGGTTGAACAGACAAGCCATGAGGCTTTATTAGCAAAGGACAAGGAAGTGCAGGCCTTGGAAAACCAACTGGCTACCTTGCGTTTAGAGCATGAAAATCAATTACAAAAGACCCTTTCTGACTTAGAAAAAGAACGGGATCAGGTCAAAAATCAGCTTCTCTTGCAAGAAAAGGAAAACGAGCTGTCTCTGGCTTCTGTTAAACAAAACTATGAAGCACAGCTCAAAGCAGCTAGTGAACAGGTCGAATTTTATAAGAATTTCAAAGCCCAACAATCTACAAAAGCTATCGGGGAAAGTCTGGAACAGTATGCAGAGAGTGAGTTTAACAAGGTCCGCAGTTTTGCCTTTCCAAATGCCTACTTTGAAAAGGATAACAAGGTTTCTGCGCGTGGTTCTAAAGGAGACTTTATCTTCCGTGAATGCGATGAAAATGGGGTAGAAATCATTTCCATTATGTTTGAGATGAAAAATGAAGCTGACGGAACAGAGAAGAAGCACAAGAATGCGGATTTTTACAAGGAATTAGACAAGGACCGTCGGGAGAAGAACTGTGAATATGCGGTTTTGGTAACCATGCTTGAAGCTGATAACGACTACTTTAACACAGGGATTGTTGACGTCAGCCACGAGTATGAAAAGATGTATGTGGTTCGTCCTCAGTTCTTTATTCAATTGATTGGTTTATTACGCAATGCGGCGCTTAACTCCCTAAAATACAAGCAAGAGTTGGCACTTGTCCGTGAACAAAATATAGATATTACACATTTTGAGGAAGACTTGGATGCCTTTAAGCTAGCTTTTGCCAAGAACTACAACTCAGCTTCGATCAACTTTGGTAAAGCAATCGATGAAATCGACAAGGCTATCAAACGCATGGAAGATGTTAAGAAATTCCTGACAACATCTGAAAACCAACTCCGCCTCGCAAATAATAAATTGGAAGATGTTTCCGTCAAAAAATTGACTCGGAAAAATCCAACCATGAAAGCAAAATTTGAAGCGCTGAAGGGGGAGTAGAAAACAGTGGAAAATGAATTATTAGTATTGAATGCAGAAGAAGTATATGAGTCTGAAAATTTAAACTACGATGAGTTAGAAGAACTACTGGAACAACAATTTACAACTGAGTTTTCTAATCTTGAAAAATTGGAATTGGAATGTAAAGAAATTAATTCCCCAGATAAATTAGGGGATGCTATTTTAGATGAAATATGGAATCAATTTGCGAATCAAATTGGTTTAGATATGACAAGTGATACTCTTCTTAAGCAGTATAATGATAAGCATCCTAATGGTTATACAAAAGAAGAGGGAACTAAGATACTGAATGATAAAAGATATACTGATGCAAATAAAGCTATGAAAGAAAAGCAAAAATCCAATAATTTAAAGGATGAATATACTGGTAAAACTTTAAAAATAAATGAGAAGGCTAATTTGGATCATGTTGTTCCTCGTAAAAAAATATTTGATAATAATTGGAGAAAAATCGCTGATATTGAAACTGCTGATTTAGCAAATAAAAAGGAAAATTTTGCAGCAACTAATGAATCGCTGAATAAAAGTAAAGGAGCAACATCCAATAGTGACTATATAAAGAATAGAGAAGCGAGAGAAAAAAAACTTAGGGATCAAGTTCAAAGAGCCAATGAGAAAATTGATAAGAAAAATATTTCAGATTCAGAAAAGAAAAATTTAAAAGCGGAAAATGAAAAAAGGTTAAATGATAAATTAGCGGCTGATTCAGAGAAAATGCTAAAAACTGAGGAAAGAGCAAATAACTCTATTAATAAACATATTGCAAAAAAAGCACCTGTAAAAATGGTTAATAAAGCTGGTAAAGATGCTATAAAAGCTATGTTGGTTGCTGCTTTATTTGGAATGTTGAAAGAAATTATGAATGCTTTAGTGAGATATTTTAAATCAAAAAAACAATCTTTTGATACATTTCTTAAGGAAATGAAAAAATCTCTTCATTCATTTTTTGGTAAAATCAAAGATTTTATTAAAGTTGGTGTAGATAGTTTTGTTGGAAGTATCGTAGGAGAAATTATTGGTGCTTTCGCTGAAAAACTAAGAAAGTTACCAAATTTGGTAAAACAATTATTTGGTTCAATTAGAGAAAGTATCTCTTATCTATCAAACCCTGAAAATCAATCTCATTCTACTGCAATTAAAATTGCCCATGTTTCAAAAATTATTACATCCGCATTAGTAGGTGTAGGCGCAATGTTTTTAGGAGAATATTTTGAACAGTTCTTAAATAAGATACCAGGTATGACTTTTGAAATAAAACTTCTAGGAACAATTGCTAATATTTTAGGGATGTTCTTTGCAAGTTTACTAACTGGAATCTTGGGAGCGATAATTATTAACGGACTTGATGGCTTTATATCAAGGAAACTACAAGATGAGAACAAAAAACAACAAGCTGATAAGAAGAACGAATTGCTAAGAATTCAGGATGTTCAAATTTTTGTTGCCGAGAAAAATGTTGCTGTTAAGCGAAATGATATCTTCAGTAAGATGGCTAAGAACCATCAAAAACTAAGAGAACTACTTGGCAATGTTGATCAAGAGTTTTCTAATTCAAAGATTGATTTCAAACAGCGATTACTAGCTAATGAAATTTACTTTGATGAAAAGCAAAGTGAACTTGAAGAAATGCAAAATGCATTAAACGATTTATTATAGGAGAATGTTATGTCAGAAGATTTAGAGATTCAAGTTTTAGCAAATTCTGAAAGATTTAATGAAAAAAAACAAGAGTTAAAAGCCTTTAGTGAAGAAATCCCTGAACAGTCAGATTTACCAACAGTTCCAACAGATGATCCTATGTTAGGCTTTATTGGAATGGAATATGATGTTAAGGGTAAAGATTTAAACGCTCTTACTGATGCTGTTCAAAATAGAATGATTGAACAAAATATTCACATAAAAAAGATTATTCAAGAATTTAATACTATTTACGAAACTTTCCAAATATTGGATGATGAGTATATTCAAAGTATTTCAAAATCTTTGATTGCAGCCAAAGAGGCCAATAATAAAGCTATACAGGGATTGCACGAAATAGAAGAATATCAAATAGGTAATAACAAACTATTAGATGATGTTTTTAAACAGAATAAAGATTTAATTGATATATTGAAGAAACATCATAAAAAGCTAGAAGAGTTAGAACAACTTGAAGAGAAGCAAAGTGAAGTTCAAATTGAAATTGATAGTTTAAAAGCGAAGCTAAAATCATTAGTGAAAATAGAAAATAGTTTTAACGATTTGCATTTACAAGTTGAAGAAACACAAAATAATCTTAAAAACGATGTAGATAAGATGAATGTTCGATTAATAGAGGAAGGTAAAAATCTTACTTTAATTGTCGAGAAATTTCAAACTGAACTAGAGGAAAAACAACAAGAGATTAGTTTTCTTAGAAAAGGATTCTATACTCTTGGAGTCGCTGTTGTTATAATAGTATTATTTCTATTGTTTAAAGGAATGTAGATGATTAGTGAAACTTATTTAAAATTGTTAAAATCGGAAGTGAAAAAACTGGATGATTTAACAAATAATGCTTATGAATTAGAAATAATTCTTCAAGATATAGTTGATAATCTTAAAAATGCTGAGTTAGAATTTATAAAACGATTAGGAAACTTGACAAGTAAAGAGACACTCTCAAAAATCAAAGATAAGCAAACTAGCATATTGGAATTATTGTATAAATATCTTGGCGCTAGAGTTATTGATACAAATTATTTGATTTTGAAAGAAACAAATCATAAATCATTTGAAGAACTAGCAAATGATTTAAAGTCACTAATAGGTTTAGAAAATGTTAAGAAAGAAATTAAAGATTTAGTAGCGTTTAATAAAGTTCAACAAAGTAGAGAAAAAATCGGTCTTAAAAAAACAAATAGAACTATGCACATGGCGTTTTTAGGTAATCCAGGTACCGGTAAAACTACTGTGGCTAGAATCGTTGGGAATATGTATCGTTCATTAGGAATACTAAGTAAAGGTCATTTTATTGAAGCAACTAGAACAGACTTAATAGCAGAATATCAAGGACAGACGGCTTCGAAAGTGAAGAGATTGATACAAAAAGCCAAAGGCGGTGTATTGTTTATTGATGAAGCATATAGTATTACTGAAAACGATAAAAGTGATAGTTATGGTCGAGAGTGTTTAACTGAGTTAACAAAAGCATTAGAAGACTATCGTGATGATTTGGTTGTTATTGTTGCTGGATATGATGAATTGATGAAAAAATTTTTTGAATCTAATCCTGGGTTAAAATCAAGATTTAATTATTTTATTACGTTTGAAGATTATACTGTGGACCAAATGTTTGATATTTTTCTTTCATATTGCAAAAATGAAGAGTACATTTTGCATGATTCTGCAAAAGAAAAATTAAAAAAATATTTAGAATTACATAGTAGCAATCCTGAAAATAAAAATGCAAATGGGAGATTTGTAAGAAATGTATTTGACAGGATAATTATGAACCAAGCAATAAGATTAGCCACACTATCTTTTGTTACAAAAGATAATTACATTAAGATTCTTGAAGAAGATATTTCATGAATGAAATTAGAAAGCAAAAATGAACGGTATTATCAACTTAAAAAAAGAAGCGGGGATGACTTCTCATGATGCGGTTTTTAAACTGCGCAAGATTTTGGGAACCAAGAAAATTGGTCATGGTGGGACCTTGGATCCGGATGTAGTGGGAGTTCTGCCCATTGCGGTTGGCAAGGCGACACGCATGGTCGAGTTTATGCAGGATGAGGGCAAGGTCTATGAGGGTGAAATCACTCTGGGCTATTCCACGACGACTGAGGATGCTAGCGGGGAAGTGGTCGCAGAGACACCTGTTTTATCGCACTTGGATGAAAAGCTTGTTGATGAAGTAATTGCGAGCTTGACTGGGTCCATTACTCAGATTCCACCTATGTATTCAGCTGTCAAGGTCAATGGTCGTAAGCTTTATGAGTATGCGCGTGCTGGCCAAGAAGTAGAGCGTCCAGAACGTCAGGTGACCATTTATCAATTTGAGCGGACAAGTCCGATTTCTTATGAGGGTCATCTTGCACGCTTTACTTTTCGTGTGAAATGTAGCAAGGGAACCTATATTCGTACCTTATCGGTTGACTTGGGAGAAAAATTGGGTTATGCGGCCCATATGTCACATCTGACACGGACTAGTGCAGCTGGTTTACAGCTAGAAGACGCTCTTACCTTGGAAGAAATTGCTGAAAAAGTGGAGGCTGGCCACTTGGACTTTCTTTATCCGTTAGAGATTGGAACAGGGGACCTTGTTAAAATTTTCCTAAGTCCAGAAGAGGCTACAGAAGTGCGCTTTGGTCGTTTTATCGAGCTCGACCAAACAGACAAAGAATTGGCTGTCTTTGAAGGTGATACATTGCTAGCCATTCTAGAAAAACGGGACAATCTCTATAAGCCAAGAAAGGTTTTTAGCTAGTCTAACTGGGTGTAGGGATTGGAAATGTTTTCCTTAGACTATCCAAACCAGACTATAAATTTTGTAAAAAATGTGATAGAATAGACGACGGATAAAAAAACGGAGGATAGCATGCAAAATAGACCAATCATTATCGGAGTGACAGGTGGTTCAGGTGGTGGTAAGACCAGTGTTTCAAGAGCCATTTTATCGCATTTCCCTGATGAAAAGATTTCCATGATTGAGCATGATTCATACTACAAGGATCAGTCTCATTTGACCTTTGAAGAGCGTGTCAAAACTAACTACGACCATCCTTTTGCTTTTGATACAGACTTGATGATTGAGCAGATTAAGGAATTGTTGGCAGGGCGTCCAGTGGACATTCCGACTTATGACTATACAGAGCATACACGAAGCAGCAAGACCTATCGTCAAGAGCCTCAAGATGTCTTTATCGTTGAGGGGATTTTGGTCTTGGAGGACAAGCGCCTGCGCGATTTGATGGACATCAAGATTTTTGTGGATACAGATGATGATGTGCGCATTATTCGTCGTATCAAGCGCGATATGGAGGAGCGTGGCCGTAGCCTTGATAGCGTTATTGACCAGTATTTAGGTGTGGTTAAACCAATGTACCACCAGTTTATCGAGCCGACTAAGCGTTATGCTGATATCGTGATTCCTGAGGGAGTCAGCAACACAGTGGCTATTGACCTATTGACAACCAAGATTGCAAAGATTTTGGAAGAAGCTCGAAACAGCAAATAATCAAATGTGGAGGCCTTGCCTCCTTTTTCTATTTTTCCCTCATAATGGTACATAAATGGAGATTTTTAGGCATATTTTTGGTATAATAATACTTATGGAAAAGCAAGAAAATGAATAGTAGGTGGAGATGGAAAAGTATTTATCAGTAACAACTTTGACCAAGTATCTGAAAATGAAATTCGATAAAGACCCGTACTTGGAACGGGTATATTTAACTGGTCAAGTTTCCAACTTTCGTAAACGACCTACTCACCAATATTTCTCCCTAAAAGACGATCACGCAGTCATTCAAGCGACCATCTGGTCTGGAATTTATCAGAAATTAGGTTTCGACCTGGAAGAAGGGATGAAGATCAATGTGATTGGGCGTGTGCAGGTCTATGAACCAAGTGGTAGCTACTCCATTATCATTGAAAAGGCAGAGCCTGATGGGGTTGGTGCGCTTGCGATTCGGTTTGAACAACTCAAGAAAAAATTGACAGAAGAAGGCCTGTTTCAAGAGAGGTTCAAGCAACCTCTGCCCCAATTTTCTATGAGAATTGGTGTAGTGACCAGTCGCAGTGGAGCCGTTATTCGAGATATTATCACGACAGTCAGCAGGCGCTTTCCAGGTGTCGATATTCTTCTCTATCCGACCAAGGTTCAAGGTGAAGGGGCTGCGGAGGAAATTGCTCGTAATATTGCGCGTGCTAATCAACGGGACGATTTGGATTTGTTGATTATTGGTCGTGGCGGAGGTTCCATTGAGGATTTATGGGCCTTTAACGAAGAAATTGTGGTACGAGCGATTTTTGAATCTCGTTTGCCAATCATTTCTAGTGTGGGGCATGAGACGGATGTGACCTTGGCAGATTTTGTGGCAGATCGTCGCGCTGCGACGCCAACAGCTGCAGCTGAACTGGCAACACCTGTGACCAAGTTGGATCTATTAGCTCATTTGCAAAATCAAGAAAAGCGGATGGCAACAGCAGTCCGAAATGTCCTATCGAAGAAACAAGAAGCTTTGAAAAAATGCAGTCAGTCTGTTATCTTTAGACAGCCAGAGCGTTTGTATGATGGCTATATGCAACGCTTGGATCAACTGCAACTGCGTTTAAAACAAAGTTTACGTACACGGATTTCTGATAACAAACAAGTCTTCCAAGAAAGGACTCATCGACTGGTCCAGTTATCACCTGTTACCAAAATCCAACGTTATCAAGACCGTCTAGGCCAGTTGGATAAGCTCCTCCGTAGCCAAATGGCTTTGGTTTATGATGCCAAGGTTGCTGAGGTGAAAAGACTTTCAGAAGCCTTGCTCATGTTGGATACCAGTCGAATCGTGGCGCGTGGCTATGCTATTGTCAAAAAAGAAGAGTCCGTGGTTGATTCGGTTGAGAGTTTGAAGAAAAAAGACCAAGTGACGCTTTTGATGCGAGATGGTCAAGTAGAATTAGAGGTTAAAGATGTCAAAACAAAAGAAATTTGAGGAAAATCTAGCAGAACTGGAGACTATTGTACAAAGTTTGGAAAATGGTGAAATTGCTTTGGAAGATGCGATTACTGCCTTTCAAAAGGGCATGGTCTTGTCCAAAGAGCTCCAAGCGACGCTGGACAAGGCTGAAAAAACCTTGGTTAAAGTCATGCAAGAAGACGGAACAGAAAGTGATTTTGAATGAAGAAGCAAGAAAAATTAGCTCTTGTCGAGTTAGCCTTGGAAGATTTTTATGGAGACCAGCAGTTTGCCTCTAGTTTGCGAGAGTCTGTTCTCTATTCCATTCATGCTGGTGGCAAACGTATTCGGCCTTTTCTCTTGTTGGAAGTTTTGGAAGCCTTACAAGTTGCCATCAAACCTGCTCACGCTCAGGTGGCAGCTGCCTTGGAAATGATCCATACAGGGAGCTTGATTCACGATGACCTTCCTGCCATGGATAATGATGATTACCGTCGGGGACGCTTGACCAATCACAAGAAATTTGGAGAAGCAATGGCAATTCTGGCAGGAGATGCCTTGTTCCTAGATCCTTATGCCTTGATAGCGCAGGCAGATTTGCCAAGTCAGATCAAGGTGGACTTGATTGCCAACTTATCTCTTGCTTCAGGAAGTTTGGGCATGGTGGCAGGGCAGGTTTTGGACATGGAAGGCGAACACCAGCATTTGTCTTTGGAAGAACTCCAGACTATTCATGCTAATAAGACTGGAAAGTTACTAGCCTATCCCTTCCAAGCAGCTGCCATCATAGCCGAATTGCCACCTGAGATGCAGGCAAAACTTAAAACTGTAGGTGAATTGATTGGGTTTGCTTTTCAGGTCAGAGACGATGTGCTGGATGTGACCGCTAGTTTTGAGGAAATCGGCAAGACACCACAAAAGGATCTACAGGCAGAAAAATCAACCTATCCTGCTTTGTTGGGCTTGGAAGAGGCTATTGCCTTTTGTAACCAGACTTTAGATCAAGCTAATGCAAAATTAGAAGAAATTGCCCAACAGGTTCCCTTTGAGATAGAATCGATTGTAAGTGTAGTAGAAAGTTTGAGAATCAATGGCTAAGGAAAGAGTGGATGTACTAGCTTATAAACAGGGCTTGTTTGAAACGCGAGAACAAGCCAAGCGCGGTGTCATGGCTGGTCTAGTCGTAGCAGTTCTGAATGGAGAACGTTTTGATAAGCCAGGAGAGAAAATTCCAGATGACACCGAGTTAAAACTCAAGGGGGAGAAACTCAAGTATGTCAGCCGTGGTGGATTGAAACTGGAAAAGGCCTTGCAGGTATTTGATTTGTCAGTGGATGGTGCGACCACGATTGATATCGGGGCCTCTACTGGAGGTTTTACCGATGTCATGTTGCAAAATGGTGCTGGGTTGGTCTTTGCAGTCGATGTTGGTACCAACCAGTTGGCTTGGAAATTACGCCAAGACCCACGAGTTGTCAGCATGGAGCAGTTCAATTTCCGCTATGCAGAAAAGACTGATTTCGAAAAAGAACCGAGCTTTGCCAGTATTGATGTGAGTTTCATTTCCCTCAGTCTGATCCTTCCAGCCTTGCACCGTGTGTTGGCCGAGCAAGGTCAAGTTGTGGCTCTGGTTAAGCCTCAGTTTGAGGCAGGACGTGAGCAGATTGGGAAAAATGGAATCATTCGTGATGCCAAGGTCCATCAGAATGTCCTTGAATCTGTCACAGCTATGGCAGTAGAGGAAGGCTTTTCAGTCCTTGGATTGGACTTTTCTCCTATCCAAGGTGGGCATGGAAATATTGAATTTTTAGCGTATTTGAAAAAAGAAGAGTCAGCAAGTAATCAGGTTCTTGCTGAGATTGAAGAAGTAGTAGAGAGGGCGCATAGTCAATTTAAAAATGAATAAAAAAGAGAGACTTGAAAAAATTAGACGATTTGTGACAGATTATCAAATCGGTACGCAAGAAGAAATCGTAGAACATTTGAAAGAGGTAGGGATCACTGCTACTCAGGCAACGGTATCACGGGATATCAAAGAACTAGGTATTGTCAAAATTCCTTTGAGAGACAACACCTATGTCTATGAATTGCCAAAATCAATCGTAAAAAGTTTGCAACTGGCTGAAGACAATATCGAATCGGCAGAATTGATGGAAAAGATGATCAATCTCCAGGTTATCCCAGGAAATACGGCTTTTGTAAAAGCTCAGTTAATTGAGACTTTTGCGGACAAGATTTTTAGCTGTTTAGCTGATGATAGCTCGATTTTAGTCATTGCCAGAAGTGAAAGTCTAGCTGAGGAAATCTTTGAACAAGTAAAAAATTGGTAGGTCTATATGTTACTTGAAATTTCGATAAAAAACTTTGCCATTATTGAGGCTATTTCCCTCAATTTTGAAAAGGGAATGACTGTTCTGACCGGTGAAACAGGTGCAGGGAAGTCGATTATCATTGATGCCATGAATATGATGTTGGGAGCTCGTGCGACGACAGATGTTATTCGTCACGGTGCGCCAAAGGCAGAGATTGAGGGGCTTTTCTCCGTTGAGAATAGTCGCCTTTTGCAGGAAATTTTTGATGAGCAAGGTTTAGAATTGGGTGATGAAATTATCATCCGTCGGGAAATTTTGCAAAATGGTCGTAGTATCAGCCGTGTGAATGGTCAGATGGTCAATCTGTCTGTTTTGCGTGCTATTGGGCAACACCTTGTAGATATCCATGGTCAGCATGACCAAGAAGAGTTAATGCGTCCTCAACTGCATATTCAAATGTTGGATGAATTTGGCGATGTGGCTTTTTGGGACTTGAAAGAAACCTATCAAACGAGTTTTGATGCCTATCGAAAAATGCGCAAGCAGGTTCTGGAAGTCAAGAAAAACCAGCAGGAACACAAGACACGTATCGAAATGTTGGAATTTCAAATGGCAGAAATTGAGGCAGCAAACTTGCAAGCAGGGGAAGACTTGACTCTCAATCAAGAGCGAGATAAACTCCTCAACCATAAAAACATTGCTGATACGTTGACTAATGCCTACAGTATGTTGGACAATGAAGAGTTTTCAAGTCTGACCAATGTTCGTTCAGCCATGAATGACATGGAAAGTGTTGAAGAGTATGATCCTGAATACCGTGAAATTTCAAGCTCTCTGTCTGAGACCTACTATGTCTTAGAAGATATTAGCAAGCGTCTGGAAGCTATTATTGAGGACCTTGATTTTGATGGCAATCGTCTCATGCAGGTTGAGAATCGTTTGGACCTCCTTCATACCATTACCCGTAAGTATGGTGGGACTGTAGACGATGTCTTGCTTTATTTTGCCAAGATTACGGAAGAATACAATCTCTTGACAGGTAATAACCTTTCGTCTGAGGACATGGAAGCAGAGCTTAAGAAGTTGGAAGTTAATCTTGTTGATTTGGCAGGCCAGCTTGCATCTGCTCGTCATGACTTGGCTCAGCAGCTCGAAGCTGAGATTAAACAAGAACTGCAGGACCTCTATATGGAAAAAGCCCAGTTTCAAGTTCGTTTTAGCAAGGGCAAATTCAGCCGTGAGGGAAATGAAATGGTTGAATTTTACATTTCAACCAACCCTGGCGAAGATTTTAAACCCTTGGTCAAGGTTGCGTCTGGTGGGGAATTATCTCGTCTCATGCTAGCCATTAAGTCTGCCTTTTCACGTAAAGAAGGCAAGACCAGCATAGTCTTTGATGAGGTGGATACAGGAGTTTCAGGCCGTGTAGCTCAGGCTATTGCACAGAAGATTCACAAGATTGGCCAGCATGGTCAGGTTCTGGCTATTTCCCATTTGCCACAAGTGATTGCGATTGCGGATTATCAATTCTTTATTGAGAAGATTAGCAATGAGCATTCAACAGTTTCGACTGTTCGTCTCTTGACGGTTGAAGAGCGAGTGCAAGAAGTTGCTAAGATGTTGGCAGGTGATGATGTGACAGAAGCTGCCCTGACGCAAGCCAGAGAATTGTTGAGAAACAGGGAGAAATAAGATGACAGACTATTATGTAATTGGAGATGTTCACGGAAAAGCTGGGATGATGGAAGATCTTCTCAAAACATGGGATGGTCAGACTCAGTTGCTCTTTCTAGGGGACTTGATTGACCGTGGTGAAGATAGTCGCCGTGTTTTAGAGATGGTTAAGGACTTAGTGGACAATCAAGGGGCGATCTGTTTGTCAGGAAATCACGAGTATATGTTTCTGACTTGGCTCGATGACCCAGAAGAAAGCTATGACCACTATCGTCGCAATGGTGGAGATACAACCATTAACTCTATCCTAGGTCGTCCCTTGGATGCACCAGTTGATGGAGTTGAGGATGCCAAGCGTGTTGCTACTGAAGCGGCAGACTTGGTCGAATTCATTCGTCAAATGCCATTTGTAGTAGAGACAGACAAGTATATCTTTGTTCACGCAGGTATTGATTTGACTTTGGATGACTGGCATGAAACCACAGATTATAAAAAAGTGTGGCTCAGAAAACCATTCCACGAAGCCGAAAATCATACTGGAAAAATCATTGTCTTTGGTCATACGCCAGTTTATGGTTTGTTAAAGCAAGAGCGTGGTACTGCTGAGCTTTGGGTGACAGAAGATGGTAAAATCGGTATGGATGGTGGAGCTGTCTTTGGTGGTGTTCTTCATGGTATTGTCTTTACAGAGCAAGGAATGACAGAACATTACATTATCGAAAATGATGGCTTTGTTGCTGAAGATTAGTACTCCTGGCAGGGTATGGTCTTGTCAAAATATCAAAAACAATTTATAATAAATAGATACCCTGAAAGGAAGAGAATCATGAACTTAGAAGAATTGAAAAAACGACAGGAGAAGATCCGTAACTTCTCTATTATCGCCCATATTGACCACGGAAAGTCGACTTTAGCAGACCGCATTTTGGAAAAGACAGAGACCGTTTCAAGCCGTGAAATGCAAGCTCAGCTTTTGGATAGCATGGATCTAGAGCGGGAACGTGGAATTACTATTAAGTTGAATGCCATTGAGCTGAATTACACGGCAAAAGATGGGGAAACTTATATTTTCCACTTGATTGATACGCCGGGGCACGTGGACTTTACCTATGAAGTTTCACGTTCGCTAGCTGCCTGTGAGGGAGCGATTTTGGTGGTCGATGCTGCCCAAGGAATTGAGGCTCAAACCCTTGCCAATGTTTATCTGGCCTTGGACAATGATTTGGAAATCATGCCAGTTATTAACAAAATTGACCTGCCAGCAGCGGATCCAGAGCGTGTGCGTACAGAGATTGAAGATGTCATTGGTTTGGATGCCAGTGAAGCAGTATTGGCTTCTGCCAAGGCTGGTATTGGTATAGAAGAAATTCTAGAGCAAATTGTAGAAAAAGTACCAGCACCAACGGGTGATGTGACGGCGCCACTTAAGGCCTTGATTTTCGACTCTGTTTACGATGCCTACCGTGGAGTTATCCTCCAAGTGCGTGTCATGGATGGAGTGGTCAAACCTGGCGATAAGATTCAGCTTATGAGCAATGGTAAGACATTTGATGTGACCGAAGTTGGTATTTTTACACCCAAAGCAGTTGGTCGTGATTTCCTTGCGACTGGGGACGTTGGTTATATTGCGGCTTCTATCAAGACGGTTCAGGATACTCGTGTGGGTGATACCGTTACCTTGGCAACCAATCCTGCGGCTGAGCCATTACATGGTTACAAGCAGATGAATCCTATGGTCTTTGCGGGGCTCTATCCTATCGAGTCAAACAAGTACAATGACTTGCGTGAAGCCCTTGAAAAATTGCAACTGAATGATGCTAGTCTTCAGTTTGAACCAGAAACATCTCAGGCACTTGGTTTTGGTTTCCGTTGTGGTTTCCTTGGACTTCTCCATATGGATGTTATCCAAGAACGCTTGGAACGTGAGTTTAATATTGACCTTATCATGACAGCTCCGTCTGTTATCTATAAAGTCAATCTGACAGACGGCGAGTCTATGGATGTGTCTAACCCGTCTGAGTTCCCAGACCCAACTAAGATTGCGACCATTGAAGAGCCTTATGTTAAAGCGCAAATCATGGTACCGCAAGAGTTTGTTGGAGCAGTGATGGAGCTAGCGCAGCGCAAGCGTGGGGACTTTGTGACGATGGACTATATCGATGACAATCGTGTTAATGTTATCTATCAAATTCCACTTGCTGAAATCGTCTTCGACTTCTTTGATAAGCTCAAGTCTTCAACACGTGGTTATGCAAGCTTTGACTATGAATTGTCAGAGTACCGCCCATCTAAGCTTGTGAAAATGGATATCCTTCTCAACGGAGACAAGGTGGATGCCCTCAGCTTTATCGTTCACAAGGATTTTGCTTACGAACGTGGGAAACTCATCGTTGATAAGCTCAAGAAAATTATCCCTCGTCAACAATTTGAGGTGCCAATCCAAGCAGCAATTGGACATAAGATTGTGGCTCGTACAGATATCAAGGCCCTTCGTAAGAACGTACTTGCCAAGTGTTATGGTGGTGACGTTTCTCGTAAGCGTAAGCTACTGGAAAAACAAAAAGCTGGTAAGAAGCGCATGAAAGCTATTGGATCAGTAGAAGTTCCACAAGAAGCCTTCCTCAGCGTCTTGAGTATGGATGAAGAATAAGTTGTCATAATTACTTTTCTTGTTTACAGGAAATTTATATAAGAATCAATCGTAAAGCAGGCTTTAATGGTCTGCTTTTTTAGTTTCTAAAACAAAAAATGTTTGCTGTGTTTGTTTGCTGTGTTTGTTTTAATAAGTCGAACTAAAAAAACAACAAAAATATAAAAAAAGAGACAAAAAAGAACAGAAAATCATTGACAACGGTTTCATATAGTGTTATACTTATAGCATAAAGTTAATGGAAAGAAGGGAAAACCTTATGGGATTAGATCATTTCTTTGACAAAAACCTTGTGTTTTGCTTAGAAGCGGATAATCAAGAACAACTCTTTGATCAGGTTGCAACTTTATTGGAAGAACGAGAAATCGTAACTCCAACCTATCGTGAAGCCTTGATCACGCGTGAAAAGTCATTTCCAACTGGTTTAGATATGGAATTTTTGGGTAAGGATTTGCCGAATGTGGCTATTCCTCATACAGATATTGTTCATAATCTAGCTGAAAAAGTTGTAGTCGTTCGATTAGAAAAACCAGTGACTTTCCACAATATGATTGCGCCAGATAAGGAAGTAGAAGTATCCTTGCTCTTCTTTATCATTAATAACTCAAGTTCAAGTCAAACGAACATTCTTGCTCAGTTGATGGACTTTTTTACTGGAAATGGTCATCTTGAAGACCTATCAAAAATTTCTGAACCAGAAGCTCTCTATGCTTATATAGCTGAAGCAACTGCTTAATCTTGTCTATTAAAAATATTAAATCGGAGGAAATCCATATGATTAAAATTCTTGCTGCCTGCGGTGCAGGTGTTAACTCAAGCCATCAAATTAAAAGTGCTCTTGAAGAAGAACTTTCAAACCGCGGTTTTGATGTTCACTGTGATGCAGTCATGGTCAAAGACGTTAATGAAGACCTTATCAAAGGTTATGACATCTTCACACCAATTGCTGCTACAGATCTTGGTTTTGATCCAGGTATTCCAGTTATTGAAGCTGGACCAATCTTATTCCGTATTCCAGCTATGAGTGCTCCAGTATTTGACAATATTGAAGCAGCCATTAAAGAACACGGGTTAAGCTAATTAATAATTTGTTAACATTCATATAACATAAAAAGGGAGGAACTATTATGGATGTCATTATCGAACTAGCTAATAAGCTGTTCAAACCCATCTTGGACATGGGTGGACCAATCATCATGCTGATCATTTTGACAGTATTGGCTCTACTTTTTGGAGTGAAATTCTCCAAAGCGCTTGAAGGTGGTATCAAACTTGCCATTGCTCTTACTGGTATCGGGGCTATCATCGGAATGTTGAACGGTGCTTTCTCAGCATCACTTGCAAAATTCGTTGAAAACACTGGTATTCAATTGAACATCACCGACGTTGGTTGGGCGCCACTTGCCACAATCACTTGGGGATCTGCTTGGACACTTTACTTCTTGCTCATCATGTTGATTGTCAACGTAGTGATGCTTGCTATGAAGAAAACTGATACACTTGATGTTGATATCTTTGATATCTGGCACTTGTCTATCACAGGTCTTTTGATTAAATGGTATGCAGACAACAATGGCGTTAGTCAAGGAGTTTCACTCTTCATTGCGACTGCAGCAGTTGTTCTTGTTGGGGTTCTTAAAATTATCAACTCTGACTTGATGAAACCTACATTCGACGACCTTCTTAACGCACCAAGTTCATCACCAATGACTTCAACTCACATGAACTACATGATGAACCCAGTTATCATGGTTTTGGATAAGATTTTTGAAAAATTCTTCCCAGGTCTTGATAAATATGACTTTGATGCTGCTAAATTGAACAAGAAAATCGGTTTCTGGGGATCTAAATTCTTTATCGGTTTCATCCTTGGTATCGTTATCGGTTTGATGGGGACTCCACATCCTGTTGAAGGACTTAAAGATGCTGCAAACTGGCAAGAAGTTATCAAAGGTTGGTTGTCTCTTGGTTTGACAGCCGGTGTAGCTTTGGAACTCTTCTCACTAATCGGTTCATGGTTCATCGCGGCCGTAGAACCACTTTCACAAGGTATTACAAACGTTGCTACTAAACGTTTGGAAGGACGTAAGTTTAATATCGGTCTTGACTGGCCATTCATCGCAGGTCGTGCTGAAATCTGGGCTTGTGCCAACGTACTTGCACCAATCATGTTGATCGAAGCTGTGCTTCTTTCAAAAGTCGGAAATGGTATCTTGCCACTTGCAGGTATCATTGCTATGGGTGTTACCCCAGCTCTCTTGGTTGTAACTCGTGGTAAATTGCTCCGTATGATTATTTTCGGAACACTCTTGTTGCCACTCTTCCTTCTTTCAGGTACACTTATTGCACCATTTGCAACAGAACTTGCTAAAGGTGTAGGTGCCTTCCCAGAAGGTGTGAGCCAAACTCAATTGATTACTCACTCAACTCTTGAAGGACCAATCGAAAAACTTCTTGGTTGGACAATTGGTAACACTACAACAGGTGATATCAAAGCAATCCTTGGTGCTGTAGTCTTCCTTGTATTCTATATCGGTATCTTTGCTTGGTACAGAAAACAAATGATCAAACGTAACGAAGAGTACGCAGCAAAAGCAAAATAATGCGCTCCTATAAAATGTAAATTGTTAAAGCTAGGTTGTCATACCTTTTAGGAGTGACAGCCTAGTTTTTTATAAACTATCAAGAAATCGGAGAAAATAATGGTAATTGAATTAAAATCAGAACAATTAAGAGTTCAATTTAACAGTTTTGGTGGGGCTCTTTCTTCTATAAAAGATGCTGAGGGACTGGAGTATTTGTGGCAAGGGGATGCTACTTATTGGAGTGGACAAGCTCCTGTTCTCTTCCCCATTTGTGGTTCTTTGAGAGAGGATACAGCCCTCTATATAGATGAGAAGGGGCAAGAAAGCAAAGGAAACATTCCTCGTCATGGTTTGGTTCGTAAGAAAGAATTTGAATTAGTTGAACAGACAGACAAGAGTGTAACTTTTGCAATTGAAGACGATGAGAATAGCTATCAAAACTATCCTTATCATTTTCGCCTAGAAATCACTTATAGTCTTACTGGTAAAACAGTACGGACTCAATACAAGATTTTTAATAAAGAAACTAGCAAGGTCATGCCTTACTTTATTGGTGGACATCCAGGATTTAATTGTCCTCTACTGGATGATGAGGTCTATGAAGATTACTATTTAGAGTTTGAGAAAGAAGAGACTTGCTCTGTTCCACGTCCTTTCCCAGAAACAGGTATGTTGGATTTTCAAGATAGAAGTCCATGGCTAGAGGGTCAAAAAGAATTAGATCTTAATTATGATCTTTTCAGCACGGATGCAGTCACCTTAGATGAATTGCAATCTAGAACAATTGCCCTTCGTTCTCGTAAACATGATAAGGGATTGAAAGTGCACTTTGCAGAGTTTCCAAATCTCATCATCTGGTCAACTTTGAATAAAGGCCCTTTCATTGCTTTTGAACCGTGGTCTGGCTTGTCAACATCCCTTGAAGAAGGAGATCATCTAGAAGATAAGGAGAATGTTCGTCTCCTAGAACCTGGTCAAGTGGATCAAATTGGTTTTGACATCGAAATTTTTTAGTTAAAAAACACAAAAACAAACATTAACTGTTGACTTTTTCAAGAAATAGGAGTATATTATGTTTGTAAGCAACAAATGATGTTTGTAACAAACAAATGATCGCTTGTTATATTCTCTTGCGTGGAGAAAGATTATTTCTAGGAAACTGCTTTCCTAAACTTGAATAAGGTGTCATTCATCTCATTCAATCCAATTTGTCAATAAACTGCTAGAAAGCTTTTGTAGGTAAACTGCTAACTATAAAAGTCTTTACTGGCCTAGAAAAATAAAAAGGAGTATACAATATGTCTATTGTTATCGGTGCAGATGCTGCAGGTTTGAGATTGAAAGAAGTTGTGAAAGACTTCTTGGAAAAAGAAAACTTCCACGTTGTGGATGTTACTGCTGAAGGTCAAGACTTTGTTGATGTGACTCTTGCTGTTGCTGCAGAAGTAAACAAAGAAGAACAAAACCTTGGTATTGTGATTGATGCTTATGGAGCTGGTCCATTTATGGTCGCAACTAAGATCAAAGGAATGGTTGCTGCAGAAGTATCTGACGAACGTTCAGCTTATATGACTCGTGGCCACAACAACTCACGTATGATCACTATGGGTGCACAACTTGTTGGTGATGAATTGGCTAAAAACATCGCTAAAGGATTTGTTAACGGTAAATACGATGGTGGACGTCACCAAATTCGTGTTGATATGTTGAACAAAATGTGCTAATACTCTTCAAAAATCAAGATAATCTGTTGTCAGCTCACTTTAGCTAACCTCAGTTATGCTTGCAGCTCGCTTCCTAAGCTAATCTTGATTTTTCTTGAGTAGGGATAAATGATATTAGATTTATATAATTAATCGGAGGGAATAACTAATGAGAATTGCAATTGGATGTGACCACATCGTAACAGATGAAAAAATGGCGGTTTCAGAATTTTTGAAATCAAAAGGATATGAAGTCATTGACTTTGGTACATATGACCATACACGTACTCACTACCCAATCTTTGGTAAAAAAGTAGGGGAAGCTGTAACTAGCGGTCAAGCTGATCTTGGGGTATGTATCTGTGGTACTGGTGTTGGTATCAACAACGCTGTAAATAAAGTTCCGGGTGTCCGTTCTGCCTTGGTTCGTGATATGACAACAGCACTTTATGCTAAAGAACAATTGAACGCCAACGTTATCGGCTTTGGTGGTAAGATTACTGGTGAATTGCTTATGTGTGATATCATCGAAGCTTTCATCCATGCTGAATACAAACCATCTGAAGAAAACAAGAAATTGATTGCGAAAATTGAACACCTTGAAAGTCACAATGCTCAACAAACAGATGCAAACTTCTTCACTGAATTCCTTGAAAAATGGGATCGCGGAGAATACCACGACTAAGAGGTGACCTATGATTTTAACAGTCACAATGAACCCGTCCATTGATATTTCCTATCCCTTGGATGAGTTGAAGATTGATACTGTCAATCGTGTGGTAGATGTAACCAAAACTGCCGGTGGTAAAGGACTCAATGTTACCCGAGTACTTTCAGAATTTGGAGATTCAGTTCTTGCTACTGGTTTAGTGGGTGGCAAACTTGGTGAGTTTTTGGTTGAAAATATCGATGATCAAGTAAAGAAAGATTTCTTCTCAATTCAGGGAGAAACTCGGAACTGTATTGCTATTCTCCACGGTGACAACCAAACAGAAGTTCTTGAAAAAGGACCTGAAGTTCTTGAACAAGAAGGTCAAGACTTTTTGGAACATTTCAAAAATCTCCTGGAGTCAGTTGAAGTAGTAGCTATCTCAGGTAGTCTGCCAGCTGGTCTTCCAGTTGATTACTATGCGAGCTTGGTAGAGCTTGCTAATCAAGCTGGCAAGCCTGTTGTCTTGGACTGCTCTGGTGCGGCTCTTCAGGCGGTTCTTGAATCACCACATAAACCAACAGTCATCAAACCAAATAATGAGGAATTGTCTCAGCTTCTAGGAAGAGAAGTTTCTGAGGATTTGGATGAATTAAAAGAAGTCCTTCAAGAACCTTTGTTTGCAGGTATTGAATGGATTATCGTTTCACTTGGTGCCAACGGTGCTTTTGCCAAACATGGTGACACTTTCTATAAGGTAGATATTCCTAAAATTCAGGTAGTCAACCCTGTCGGATCTGGAGACTCTACTGTGGCAGGAATTTCTTCAGGACTTCTTCACAAAGAATCGGATGCAGAATTACTCATCAAGGCAAATGTCCTTGGTATGCTCAATGCTCAAGAAAAAATGACTGGTCATGTCAACATGGCCAACTATCAAGCTCTATATGATCAATTAATAGTAAAAGAGGTATAAAATGGCTTTAACAGAACAAAAACGTGCACGCTTAGAAAAACTTTCTGATGAAAATGGTATCATCTCAGCTCTTGCATTTGACCAACGTGGTGCTTTGAAACGTCTCATGGCTCAACACCAAACAGAAGAACCAACTGTAGCTCAAATGGAAGAACTTAAAGTTTTGGTAGCAGATGAATTGACTAAATACGCTTCATCTATGCTTCTTGACCCTGAGTATGGACTTCCAGCAACTAAAGCTCTTGATGAAAAAGCTGGTCTTCTTCTTGCTTATGAAAAAACAGGCTATGACACAACAAGCACAAAACGCTTGCCAGACTGCTTGGATGTTTGGTCTGCAAAACGTATCAAAGAAGAAGGTGCAGATGCAGTTAAATTCTTGCTTTACTATGATGTAGATAGTTCAGACGAACTCAACCAAGAAAAACAAGCTTACATCGAACGTATTGGTTCTGAGTGTGTGGCTGAAGATATCCCATTCTTCCTTGAAATCCTTGCTTACGATGAAAAAATTGCGGACGCAGGTTCTGTAGAATACGCGAAAGTAAAACCACACAAAGTTATTGGTGCTATGAAAGTCTTCTCAGATCCACGCTTTAACATTGATGTCTTGAAAGTAGAAGTTCCTGTTAACATTAAATATGTTGAAGGCTTCGCTGAAGATGAAGTAGTTTATACACGTGAAGAAGCAGCAGCCTTCTTCAAAGCACAAGATGAAGCAACTAACTTGCCATACATCTACTTGAGTGCTGGTGTATCAGCTAAACTTTTCCAAGATACTCTTGTATTTGCTCATGAATCAGGTGCAAACTTTAATGGAGTTCTTTGTGGCCGTGCAACATGGGCTGGATCAGTTGAAGCTTACATCAAAGATGGTGAAGAAGCAGCTCGCGACTGGCTTCGCACAACTGGATTTGAAAACATTGACGAACTCAACAAAGTTCTTCAAACAACAGCAACTTCATGGAAAGAACGCGTGTAAGAAAGTCCTCCTAGGTTAGGAACATGAATCTAAAAATTTTTTAAAAAAAGTTGTATGTAAAGGTTTACAAAACAACTTACTTGTGCTATACTTAAATCACAAGTTAATACAAGGTGAGTGTTACTAAGTAATATTAGGCATGATCACAGGTGAATTAGAAATCGGATGATTTTCTAGTTCATTTGTGGTCATTTTTTATACTCATATACCTTTAAAATATAAAAGGAGGTTGACATGTATCGAATTCTAAATCCAATGAATCATAATGTCTCGCTTGTCAGAAATGATAAAGGAGAAGAAGTGATTGTAATTGGTAAGGGGATTGCATTTGGAAAGAAGAAGGGAGATTTGATTGCTGAAAATCAGGTTGAGAAAATCTTTCGGATGAAGACCGAAGAGTCCAGAGAAAACTTTATGGCTCTCCTCAAAGATGTTCCGCTTGATTTTATCACAGTGACCTATGAAATCATTGATAAGCTATCAAAGAAATATCACTATCCGATTCAAGAGTATCTCTACGTAACCTTGACAGATCATATTTACTGTTCTTACCAAGCTCTAGCGCAAGGAAGGTACAAGGATAGTAATCTGCCAGATATTTCCGCTAAGTATCCTGTCGCTTTTCAAATAGCAAATGAGGCTTTTGAAATTTATCGTCAGAAGCTAGCAGATTATTTTCCTGAGGACGAAATTATTCGGATTGCTTATCATTTCATTAATGCTGAAGGTGAAAATGAAGTGAAACTTGTGGAGTCGATTGATAAGAGGAAAGAAATTCTCAGGAATGTTGAGGAAGTTCTAAAGGAATATGCAATTCAACGAACCAAAGAGAATAACCATTTCTATGATCGTTTTATGATCCATTTGAATTATTTCTTGGATTATTTAGACAGATCTAGGGATGATAATCAATCACTTCTGGATATGGAAAATCATATTAAACAATCCTATCCAAAAGCGTTTGAAATTGGTTCCAAGATATACGATGTGATTACGCAACATACGGGTCTTGATTTGTATAAGAGCGAACGAGTTTATCTAGTTCTACATATCCAACGTTTATTGTCATAAAAATTTATTTAAAACTATATAAGGAGAATTCTATCATGAATAGAGAAGAAGTAACATTGTTAGGTTTTGAAATCGTAGCCTATGCTGGCGATGCTCGTTCAAAACTATTGGAAGCCTTAAAGGCTGCTGAAGCTGGTGATTTTGCAAAAGCGGATAGCTTAGTTGAGGAAGCTGGTAGCTGTATTGCTGAGGCTCACCACGCGCAAACAAGTCTATTGACTAAGGAAGCAGCTGGTGAAGATTTAGCTTATAGTGTGACCATGATGCATGGCCAAGACCACTTGATGACCACCATCTTATTAAAAGATTTGATGCACCACTTAATTGAACTCTACAAGAGAGGAGTTAAATAATGAATAAACTCATTGCATTTATTGAGAAAGGAAAACCTTTCTTTGAGAAATTATCTCGTAATATCTATCTTCGTGCTATTCGTGATGGTTTCATTGCAGGTATGCCTGTTATTCTCTTCTCAAGTATCTTTATCTTGATTGCCTTTGTACCAAACTCATGGGGCTTTAAATGGTCTGATGAAGTTGTAGCCTTTCTGATGAAACCTTACAGCTATTCAATGGGTATTCTGGCTCTCTTGGTAGCTGGTACGACAGCTAAGTCATTGACTGACTCAGTAAACCGTAGCATGGAAAAAACTAACCAAATCAACTATATGTCAACATTGTTGGCAGCAATTGTTGGTTTGTTGATGTTGGCAGCTGATCCTATCGAAAATGGTCTAGCTACTGGATTCTTGGGGACAAAAGGTTTGCTTTCAGCCTTCCTTGCTGCCTTTGTCACCGTAGCAATCTATAAGGTTTGTGTTAAGAACAACGTCACTATTCGCATGCCAGACGAAGTTCCACCTAATATCTCACAAGTCTTTAAAGATGTGATTCCATTCACTCTATCAGTGGTTTCTCTTTATGCTCTTGATTTACTAGCTCGTCATTTTGTTGGTGCAAGCGTAGCTGAATCAATCGGTAAATTCTTTGCTCCATTATTCTCTGCTGCTGATGGTTACCTAGGTATTACCATTATCTTTGGTGCCTTTGCCTTCTTCTGGTTTGTTGGGATTCATGGTCCATCTATCGTTGAACCTGCTATCGCGGCTATTACCTATGCAAATGCCGAAGTCAACTTGAACCTTCTCCAACAAGGCATGCACGCTGACAAGATTCTTACTTCTGGTACACAAATGTTTATCGTTACCATGGGTGGTACTGGTGCGACACTAGTTGTTCCATTCATGTTCATGTGGTTAACAAAATCAAAACGTAACCGTGCAATCGGTCGTGCTTCAGTAGTTCCAACCTTCTTTGGTGTAAATGAACCAATCTTGTTTGGTGCACCTCTTGTACTGAATCCAATCTTCTTCCTTCCATTTATCTTTGCTCCAATCGCGAACGTTTGGATCTTCAAATTCTTTATTGAAACACTTGGAATGAACTCATTTACTGCTAATCTACCATGGACAACTCCAGCTCCACTAGGTCTGGTTCTTGGTACTAACTTCCAAGTTCTATCATTCATTCTTGCTGCCCTTCTAATTGTGGTTGACGTTGTCATTTACTACCCATTCCTTAAAGTATATGATGAACAAATTCTAGAAGAAGAACGTTCAGGTAAATCTAATGATGAATTGAAAGAAAAAGTTGCTGCAAACTTCAACACTGCGAAAGCAGATGCTATTCTTGAAAAAGCTGGTATAGAAGCAGCACAAAATACAATAACTGAAGAAACAAATGTCCTCGTTCTCTGTGCAGGTGGAGGGACAAGTGGACTTCTTGCGAATGCTTTGAATAAGGCAGCTGCAGAATACAATGTTCCTGTGAAAGCAGCAGCAGGTGGCTATGGTGCTCACCGTGAAATGTTGCCAGAGTTTGATCTTGTTATCCTTGCCCCTCAAGTTGCTTCAAACTTTGAAGATATGAAAGCAGAAACAAATAAACTCGGTATTAAACTTGCCAAGACAGAAGGTGCTCAATACATCAAATTAACTCGTGATGGAAAAGGTGCTCTTGCGTTTGTACAAGCGCAATTCGATTAACGATAGGGACTGTGAAACAGTCTCCTCTCGTTACGGAAATCGCTATGGCGAATTTCCTAATCGCCTTGTTAATTCGTCGGTAAAAAGATATCGTTTTTACCTCCTCATGTCACAATTCGATTAATAATAGGGACTATGAAATAGTTTCCTCTCGTTACGGAAATCGCTATGGCGAATTTCCTAATCGCCTTATTAATTCGTCGGTAAAAAGATATCGTTTTTACCTCCTCATGTCACAATTCAGTGACTTGCTACAAGAAGTGAGATGGAGAAGGATGGCTCACTGACTCCTCTCCTCTCACTTTTATTTTTTTTAAATCAAGAAATAGGTGAAAAAAATGACAAAAACACTTCCAAAAGACTTTATTTTCGGTGGCGCAACAGCTGCCTATCAAGCAGAAGGCGCTACGCATACTGATGGTAAAGGACCAGTAGCGTGGGATAAATATCTTGAAGATAACTACTGGTACACTGCAGAACCAGCCAGTGATTTTTACAATCGATACCCAGTTGATCTCAAGTTGGCAGAAGAGTATGGTGTCAATGGCATTCGAATTTCTATTGCCTGGTCACGTATTTTCCCAACCGGTTACGGTCAAGTAAATCAGAAAGGTGTTGAATTTTATCATAATCTATTTTCGGAGTGCCACAAACGTCATGTTGAGCCCTTTGTAACTCTTCATCACTTTGATACGCCAGAAGCTCTCCACTCAAATGGAGACTTCTTAAACCGTGAAAATATCGAACACTTTGTAGACTACGCTGCCTTCTGTTTTGAAGAATTTCCAGAAGTAAACTATTGGACAACCTTTAATGAAATTGGGCCAATTGGTGATGGTCAATACTTGGTTGGTAAATTCCCTCCAGGTATTCAGTACGACCTTGCCAAAGTTTTCCAATCGCACCACAATATGATGGTTTCTCATGCGCGTGCAGTCAAGTTATATAAAGATAAAGGTTATAAAGGTGAAATTGGTGTTGTTCACGCACTTCCAACCAAGTATCCTTTAGATCCTAAAAATCCAGCAGATGTTCGTGCAGCTGAGTTGGAAGATATTATTCACAATAAATTTATCTTGGATGCAACTTATCTAGGTCGCTATTCAGCTGAAACGATGGAGGGTGTCAACCATATTTTATCAGTCAATGGTGCTAGCTTAGATCTTCGTGAAGAAGATTTCGAAGTATTAGAAGCTGCAAAAGACTTGAACGATTTCCTAGGAATCAACTACTATATGAGTGACTGGATGGAAGCCTTTGATGGAGAAACTGAAATTATCCATAATGGTAAGGGTGAGAAAGGAAGCTCTAAATACCAAATCAAAGGTGTTGGTCGTCGTGTAGCTCCTGATTATGTACCACGTACGGATTGGGATTGGATTATCTACCCTCAAGGTTTGTACGACCAAATCATGCGCGTGAAGAAAGATTATCCGAACTACAAGAAGATTTACATCACTGAAAATGGACTTGGTTATAAAGATGAGTTCGTCGATAACACTGTTTACGATGATGGTCGTATTGATTACGTGAAGCAACACTTGGAAGTTTTGTCTGATGCGATTGCAGATGGTGCTAATGTAAAAGGTTACTTCATTTGGTCATTAATGGATGTCTTCTCATGGTCAAATGGATATGAGAAACGTTACGGTCTCTTCTATGTAGACTTTGAAACTCAAGAACGTTATCCGAAGAAATCAGCTCACTGGTACAAGAAAGTAGCGGAAAGTCAGATTATAGACTAGTAGAATTAGTAATTAGATATAGAATTTTAGTGAGGCAAAAAGATGTTCAAAGATTTTATCCAATCTATTTATGAAAAAGTTTATATTATCAATTTTGATAAATGTTCTCAAATACCTTGTTTGACTAATGAGGAGCTGAAAAAACTTGGGAAATGGTATGTCTCTACCGGTAAAGAATGGATCTGTCATTCAGACTATGAGCTGGAAGAATTTAAAAATATCTTTTTAAATTTTATCAATCCTGAAGAACGGGATAATATCTCCTTTGATTCAGATTTTATGCCGTTTCAACAATCATAAAGAATCTAGGAAACTCTTTGTAAAAATCTTCATCAAAAAATGCGTCATATCAAGATTCTTATTTTCTTGATATGACGCATTTTATTTTTTATCAATTCTCAGTTTTATGGTTTAGAAAGAATAATTTTTGTTTGTTTTGAAAGTTGTTCAAAGGTTTCTTTGCTCAGTTTAGAATCTGAAACGATGGTATCAATATCAGAGATATTGTAGAAGGTATAAAAATCAAATTTATTGAACTTACTATTGTCAGCTAGTAAGTATTTTTTATTGGAATTATTGAGGGCGATGCGTTGAGATTCCCCTTCCTCTTCACTAAAGGTCGCAATCGCATTGTCCTGAATACCATTACAGCTAACGAAGGCTTTAGAAAATTGTAGATTGGCCAAGTTTTGCAAGGTTAGTGTTCCCACAAAGGCTCCAGTGATAGAGCGGTAATTCCCACCGATTAAAATCAAATCTGTTAGTTTTCGTTCGTTTAAGATGAGAAAGACTGGTAAACTGTTTGTTACAACACGAATATTATCAATTGGAAGTTCACGGGCAAAAGATTCTAAGGTCGTACCTGGGCCGATAAAAATAGTTTCACCCTCATCAATTAAATGGCCTGCAAAACGGCTGATTTCTTGTTTTTCTGCAATCTGTAAGCTTTGTTTTTCAATATTAGAACGTTCATTATTTAAAATAGAACCTGTGCGAATTTTTTCAGCTCCACCGTGCACACGAACAAGTAGATCCTTGTCTGCCAACTCTTGCAAGTAGCGTCTAGCAGTCATATCTGATACATCTAAGCGAGTCATGATTTCTTTTACAGTAATAGTTCCCTTTGTATTTACCGTTTCTAGAATATTATCTAGTTTTTCCTGCTTTAACATCCTTATCACCTCTATTTCTATTACTATTTTATCATAAAGTGTTCAATCAATCAATTTAAAAAACAAAAGAAAACAAAAACAAAAATATCATGGTTGTTTTAAACAAGCCATGATATTTGTTATCAATTCTGGGATAAATGAATTAGTCCAAACCGTAGTTGTAGTCATCGTCTTGCATGGCTTCAACTTCACCAAGAAGGTAACCATTTCCGACTTGAGAGAAGAAGTCGTGGTTGGAAGTTCCTGTTGAAATACCGTTCATAACGATTGGGTTGACATCATCAGCTGAATCTGGGAAGAGTGGATCTTGTCCCAGGTTCATGAGTGCCTTATTAGCATTGTAGCGAAGGAAGGTTTTGACTTCTTCCGTCCAACCAACACCGTCATAGAGACTTTCTGTGTAGCCTTCTTCATTTTCATAAAGAGTGTAGAGGAGGTCGTACATCCAATCCTTGAGTTTTTCTTGCTCTTCTTCAGGTAATTCATTAAAACCAAGTTGGAATTTGTAACCAATGTAGGTTCCGTGAACAGACTCGTCACGAATAATCAATTTAATGATTTCAGCGACGTTGGCTAGTTTGTTGTTACCAAGATAGTAGAGGGGAGTGAAGAAACCTGAATAGAAGAGGAAAGTTTCAAGGAAGACGCTGGCAACTTTCTTTTCAAGTGGGCTGCCGTTTAGGTAGATTTCGTTGACAATCTCAGCCTTCTTTTGTAGGTAAGGATTGGTATTGGTCCATTCGAAAATTTCTTCAATCTCAGCCTTAGTATTCAAGGTAGAAAAGATTGATGAGTAAGATTTAGCGTGGACAGATTCCATAAATTGGATGTTATTGAAAACAGCTTCCTCATGTGGTGTACGGATGTCTGCGCGAAGGGCTTGAACCCCAGTTTCAGATTGCATAGTGTCGAGAAGGGTTAAACCACCAAAGACTTTTCCTACCAAGTCTTTTTCTACATTTGATAGCTTTCTCCAGTCATCCAAGTCATTTGACAAGGGAATACGTGTATCGAGCCAGAATTGCTCCGTCAGTTTCTCCCAAGTTGATTTGTCGATGACATCTTCGATGGCATTCCAGTTAATGGCTTTGTAGTAAGTTTCCATTTGAAATCTCTTTCTGTATGTAATAATGCGATTATCGGATCATCTCTATTTTACCATAGTCTGAGAAGAGTATCGCACAAAAAGTCGGAGGACCGACTTTTTAGTTTTTCATAGTATTTAAGATACTTATCAAGTTTTGTCTGGCGAGTAACCTAATCAGTAATCTGAGGAAATTTAGTTGGCTCAGATTAGAACTAAATCACACAGCTTTCACATTGGTTGGCACCGACTTCTCCACCATCATCTGTAAAGGTACGGACGTAGTAGATAGACTTGATTCCCTTGTTAAAGGCATAGTTACGAAGGATAGACAAGTCACGTGTCGTTTGTTTGTTTTCTTTCTTCCATTCGTAAAGTCCTTTTGGAATGTCACTACGCATGAAGAGGGTGAGTGAAAGTCCTTGGTCCACGTGCTCAGTTGCAGCAGCGTAAACATCAATCACTTTACGCATATCCATGTCGTAAGCAGAAGTGTAGTAAGGAATGGTTTCTGTTGACAAGCCAGCAGCTGGATAGTAGATTTTACCGATTTTCTTTTCTTGACGTTCTTCGATACGTTGCGTAATCGGATGGATAGAAGCAGAAACATCATTGATGTAACTGATAGAACCATTTGGCGCTACAGCAAGGCGGTTTTGGTGGTAAAGACCATCTGCTTGAACCTTGTCGCGAAGTTCAGCCCAATCATCAGCACTCGGAATAAAGACATCTTTGAAGAGTTCTTTGACACGGTCTGATTTTGGGAGGAATTCGCCAGTTATATATTTATCAAAGTAGCTTCCGTTAGCATAGTTTGATTTTTCAAAGTTATGGAAGGTGATACCACGTTCACGCGCAATATTGTTTGACTCTACCAAGGTCCAGTAGTTCATAAGCATAAAGTAGATGCTTGTAAATTCAACAGACTCAGGTGATCCATATTCAATCAATTGTTGGGCAAGGTAGCTGTGAAGTCCCATTGCACCAAGACCAAAAGTATGGGCTTGGCTATTTCCATGATCAATTGTAGGTACAGCTACGATGTGTGAACTATCTGTAACGAAAGTTAAAGCACGAACCATAGCACGGATAGAACGACCAAAGTCGGGTGAAGTCATCATGTTGACAACGTTTGTTGAACCAAGGTTACATGAGATATCAGTACCCATTTGGAGATATTCTTGAGCATCGTTGATCAAGCTTGGTTCTTGGACTTGAAGAATTTCAGAACACAAGTTACTCATGATAATCTTACCATCAACAGGATTTGCACGGTTAGCCGTATCAATGTTGACTACATAAGGGTAGCCAGATTCTTGTTGCAATTTAGAAATTTCAGTTTCCAAATCACGCGCCTTGATTTTTGTCTTACGGATGTTTGGATTTGCGACCAATTCATCGTATTTTTCAGTGATGTCGATGTAGTTGAATGGCACACCGTATTCTTTTTCTACAGAGTAAGGGCTGAAGAGGTACATTTCTTCATTTTTACGCGCCAATTCGTAGAATTTATCTGGTACCACGACACCAAGTGAAAGAGTCTTTACACGAACTTTTTCATCGGCGTTTTCTTTCTTAGTTGAAAGGAAGGCGATGATATCTGGGTGAAAGACATTGAGGTAAACAACCCCAGCACCTTGACGTTGCCCCAATTGGTTTGAGTAAGAGAAGCTATCTTCGAAAAGTTTCATAACTGGAACGACGCCAGAAGCGGCTCCTTCATATCCTTTAATAGGAGCACCAGCTTCACGAAGGTTGCTGAGGGTAATACCCACTCCACCACCGATACGAGAAAGTTGAAGGGCAGAGTTGATAGAACGTCCGATAGAGTTCATATCATCAGTGACTTGGATTAGGAAGCAAGATACTAACTCCCCACGGCGAGCACGTCCAGCATTCAAGAAGGAAGGAGTAGCTGGTTGGTAGCGTTGGTGGATGATTTCATTTGCAATATCGATTGCAACAGCTTCATTCCCATCAGCGAAATAAAGGGCGTTAAAGAAGACACGGTCTTCCATACTTTCAAGATAATATTCCCCATCATTAGTCTTCAAGGCGTACTGATTGTAAAATTTATAAGCTGCCATGAACGACTTGAATTGGAAGTTTTGGTCTTTGATAAATTGTGACAATTCTTCCAAGAATTCTGGACGGTATTTCTTGATAAAAGCTGTTTCGATATAGTTGTGGTCAATGAGGTAGTTGATTTTATCTTTAATTGAATCAAAAACCATAGTATTTGGAACTACATTTTCTTTAAAGAAGGCATCCAAGGCTTCCTTATCTTTATGAAGCATGATTTGTCCATTAACAGGACGGTTGATTTCGTTATTGAGACGGAAGTAAGTCACGTCCTCAAGATGTTTTAATCCCATAAAATTTCCCTTATCTAATTATAAAAGAAAGGCTTCTAAGATAGACATAGAAGCTTTTGTCTTGATTCTTAAGCAAGTTGTTTGAGTTTACTTGGTTGAAAGCCAGAGAAAACTTCTGTTGATGTCTGAATAATCGGAGCAGCACTAAAGCCAAGCTCTTTAACCTGATCAATATATTCAGGTTGCTCATCAAGATTGATTTCTATATATTCAACATTATTACTGTCTAAGAAACGCTTGGTCATTTTACATTGGACACAGTTGTTTTTAGAATAAATGGTTACCATTTCTGCAACTCCTTATCAAAAAGATTTTTACTTTCCTAGTATATCAGAAAAATAAACTTTGTCAACTTTATGCAACTAAATATTGTGTTAATTTTTGTTGTATTCAAAACAAAGCACAATATATAGTGTATTTCCGGGAAAGATTCTAGAAATAGTACCGATTCCATGAACAAGATATTTTATAAAAACTATATACTGTGTTTTCACAAGTTTACTAGAAGATTTTCTGCAAGTTATCTGAAAAGGAAATCGAATAAATCCCATAAAATACTTGAAAAAAATCCTAGAAGATGATATAATACCAAATTGTAAGGGTTATCAAATATAACTCAAAAAAGAAAGAACAAAAGGAGAGTCAAACTATGGCTTCTAAAGATTTCCACGTAGTGGCAGAAACAGGTATTCACGCACGTCCAGCAACATTGTTGGTACAAACTGCTAGCAAATTTGCTTCAGATATCACTCTTGAGTACAAAGGTAAATCAGTTAACCTTAAATCCATCATGGGTGTTATGAGTCTTGGTGTTGGCCAAGGTGCTGACGTAACGATCTCAGCTGAAGGTGCAGACGCAGATGACGCTATCGCTGCAATCTCAGAAACAATGGAAAAAGAAGGATTGGCATAAGGAAAATGACAGAAATGCTTAAAGGAATCGCAGCATCTGACGGTGTTGCAGTTGCAAAAGCATATCTACTCGTTCAACCGGATTTGTCATTCGAGACTGTTTCAGTCGAAGATACAAACGCAGAAGAGGCTCGTTTGGATGTTGCTCTTGAAGCTTCTCAAAACGAGCTTTCTCTTATCCGTGAGAAAGCTGTAGGTACGCTAGGTGAGGAAGCGGCTCAAGTTTTTGACGCTCATTTGATGGTTCTTTCTGACCCAGAATTGATCGGTCAGATTAAAGAAACAATCCGTGCTAAGAAAGTCAATGCAGAAGCAGGTCTTAAAGAAGTGACTGACATGTTCATCACTATCTTTGAAGGTATGGAAGATAACCCATATATGCAAGAACGTGCAGCGGATATCCGCGACGTGACAAAACGTGTATTGGCAAACCTTCTTGGTAAGAAATTGCCAAACCCAGCTTCTATCAACGAAGAAGTAATTGTGATTGCGCATGACTTGACACCATCTGATACAGCTCAATTGGACAAAAACTTTGTAAAAGCTTTTGTAACAAACATCGGTGGACGTACAAGCCACTCAGCTATCATGGCACGTACACTTGAAATTGCAGCTGTATTAGGAACAAATAACATCACTGAAGTAGTGAAAGACGGTGATATTCTTGCCGTTAACGGAATTACTGGTGAAGTGATTATCAACCCAACAGATGAACAAGCGGCAGAATTTAAAGCAGCTGGTGAAGCTTATGCTAAACAAAAAGCTGAATGGGCACTTTTGAAAGATGCTCAAACAGTGACTGCTGACGGTAAACACTTCGAGTTGGCAGCTAACATCGGTACTCCAAAAGATGTTGAAGGTGTTAACAACAACGGTGCAGAAGCTGTTGGACTTTACCGTACAGAGTTCTTGTACATGGATTCTCAAGACTTCCCAACTGAAGATGAGCAGTATGAAGCATACAAGGCTGTTCTTGAGGGAATGAATGGTAAACCAGTGGTTGTTCGTACAATGGATATCGGTGGAGATAAGGAACTTCCTTACTTCGATATGCCACATGAAATGAACCCATTCCTTGGATTCCGTGCCCTTCGTATCTCTATTTCTGAAACTGGAGATGCAATGTTCCGTACACAAATCCGTGCCCTTCTTCGTGCTTCTGTTCATGGTCAATTGCGTATCATGTTCCCAATGGTTGCGCTCTTGAAAGAATTCCGTGTAGCTAAAGCAGTTTATGAAGAAGAAAAAGCAAACCTTCTTGCTGAAGGTGTTGCAGTTGCGGATGATATCCAAGTTGGTATCATGATTGAAATCCCTGCAGCAGCGATGCTTGCAGACCAATTTGCAAAAGAAGTAGACTTCATGTCAATTGGTACGAACGACTTGATCCAATACTCAATGGCAGCAGATCGTATGAACGAGCAAGTTTCATACCTTTACCAACCATATAACCCATCAATCCTTCGCTTGATCAACAACGTTATCAAGGCAGCTCACGCTGAAGGTAAATGGGCTGGTATGTGTGGTGAGATGGCTGGTGACCAAAAAGCTGTTCCACTTCTTGTCGGAATGGGCTTGGATGAGTTCTCTATGTCAGCAACATCTGTACTCCGTACACGTAGCTTGATGAAGAAATTGGACACTGCTAAGATGGAAGAGTACGCTAACCGTGCCCTTACAGAGTGTTCAACAATGGAAGAAGTTCTTGAACTTCAAAAAGAATACGTTAACTTCGATTAATGTGATTAACCTTGTAACCTAGTTGCAAGGTTTTTTGATACATTCGGGAATAGTATAGTCTTGTAAAGTCCACTTTTCAATGATGAAGAGGCATGATATAATAGGGGAAACAAATAGAATAAGAGAGAAACCATGTCTAAAGAAATTGATATTGAGTATTACCACCAGCTAGCCTTGCAAAAGCAGAAGGAGCACCGTAAAGTTTTAGCCAATCTAAAGAAAAAACCTCCTAAAAATCTAGACAAGATAGCCCAGCAGATTCACCAAGAAGTCTTTGAGGAAATTGATTGCACTGCCTGTGCTAACTGTTGTAAGACTTTGGGTCCCGACTTCAAGGAAGCAGATATTACCCGTATTGCCAAATATTTCAAAATGAAATTACCAGCTTTTGAAGCGGAGTTTCTGCAGGTAGATGAAGATGGGGATAAAGTTTTCAAATCCGTGCCCTGTCCCTTTTTAGGAGGAGATAATCTTTGTTCCATCTATGATGTTCGTCCCAAGGCCTGCCGAGAGTTCCCCCATACAGACCGCAAAAAGATTCATCAAATCAACCATTTGACGATTAAGAATACCTTGACCTGTCCAGCAGCCTATCTCTTTGTTGAGAAATTAAAGGATAAGTTATAGAGATTTGTGGCTTTAAATCTTTTACAAAGATTACAGGATAAAATTCTCATAGTAACTAGCAATATGAAGGGAGAACTCTGTGCCTAGACCGAAAACAAAAGAGGAACTAGTATTAGTCTCTAAGGAAAATTATGAAAATCTCAAGCTCTTTATCTCTAAACTAAGTGAAGAAGAGTTGCAGACTCCTTTTGATTTTTCAAAAGACCAAAATAAAAAGGAAGCTCACTGGAAAAGAGATAAGAATCTACGGGATGTTCTGATCCATCTTTATGAATGGCAACAATTACTTTTAACTTGGGTACATTCTAATCAAAAAGGTCATGAGATACCTTTTCTCCCTGAACATTATACTTGGAAAACCTATGGAGAAATGAATGTCGCTATTTGGAAGAGGCACCAGAAAACCTCCTTAGAAGAGGCGACTAGACTATTGGCGCAATCACATAGAGAGGTTTTCAAGTTGATAGAAGGCTTCAGCACTGACGAACTCTTTACCAAAGGTGTCTATAAGTGGACGGGAGGGACAAGTCTAGGTTCCTACTTTGTTAGTAGCACGTTAAGCCATTATGATTGGGCTCTGAAAAAACTCAAAGTACATCAGAAGAATTGTAAGGGATAGATGGCCTATTTGAAATAGAAAGAATGAGTTCTTTTAAACGTAATACTCTTCGAAAATCAAATTCAAACTGCGTCAACGTCGCCTTGCCGTACTCAAGTACAGCCTGCGGCTAGTTTCCTAGTTTGCTTTTTGATTTTCATTGAGTATAAGATAAAAGCAAAGGGCTATCAAGTGATGTAGCCCTTTTGAGTTATACAAGCAAATTACCATGCAAAAGCTGTCGTTGGAGCATTGAGCGCTTCTAGCCACTGCTTATTTTTTACAGGGCAAAGAGTTACGGATATACCTGCCATATCCAAACTGGTCATAAATGTTCCTGATTTTATAAAGGTAATAGTGACTCCTTCAATTTCTAAGAGTTGAAGGAGATCATTGATAAATATGCCCATTTCTAGGTTGCTGGTAGTGCCTAGATTATTTACAAGCAATATAAAATGATCACCTTTTTTCCAATGATAGTGCAATCTTAATTTACTTATAATTTCATTTGCAAGGATTTCCGATGATTGGAATGGGACGATACGATAGCCTTCTTCGCCATGTATCCCAATACCATAAGAAATATTTCCTTCTTCCAAGTTAAATAGTGGAAGGGTGGCTTGGGGGAGACTAGCCGATTTTGTTGCAAAGCCAATCGTTGCGATTTCGGGAGCAAGCTGATGACCTAAATCAGTTAGTTGCTCTATGTCGGCACCATTTTGAGCTGCAAATCCTAGGATTTTATGAAGTAAAATAGTCCCTGCAAGCCCTCTTCCTCTAATTTGAAATCTATTGTGAGGTTCAATTGAAATATCGTCGTGTGCTAGACTATAGCCGACTTTAATTCCTTCTTGTCTAGCAGTATTAATGGCCCAGCTAAATTCTTTGATGTCTGATTCGAAATTTTTTACAATGATGAAGACACCGTGACCATTGTTTAAAAAACGAATGGACTCTAAGATTTCAGTTCTTGTAGGAGGAGTAAATAATTGGCCATAGATAGCAGCAGTAAGCATTCCTTCTCCCACATATCCAATATGCGCAGGTTCGTGACCGAAACCTCCACCCGACAATATTGGAACCTGATGAGGATTGCGATTTTTTTGATAGACTAAAGGTAAGGTAGGGTGTTTTTCTAATTCAGGATGACTGCTGACAGTTGCCGAAATGTAACTTGAAATAATTTTTTGTTTATGATTTGAAATAAATGTCATTGTGGTCTCTTTCCAATAATTGTCATGATTAGAAAGTCTGGTTGTGGAACTGGACTTTTTTTATTGACGTAAGCTTTCACGATTTCTGCTAGAGCATGTGAATGATAGTCTAACAAAAAACAAGTATAAGCAGATGAATCGATATCAATCTGACCGTATTCTCTTAAAATTTTTGATACAAGCAAGCGACAGTAGCTGATAAAGTGATCATAGAAGTTATTTTGCCCTTGAATATCAAAAAGTTGAATATAAAAGTCACGCTCTTGTTCGAAATAAAAAAATAATTCTTGTAATAGTTTTTGACCTGAAATGAAGTCCAAGTTATTGGTGATATACTCGGTTAAGTCATTTTCAAATATCCAGTCTAGTAATTCATATTTATCAAGAAAGTGATTATAAAAGGTCTGTCTACGAATGCCAGCTGATTCCATGATATCTACAATGGAGATTTTATCAAATTCTCTAGTAGCTAATAGGTCTCTAAATGCCTTGGCAATCCGTTTTTTTGTAATAAGTGATGATGCCATAGGAAACCTTTCTTTTACTTACTTCATTTTATCAAAAAATTTTTTTAAATGGGTTTAAAAGGGGACAAATAATAGAATCTGTCCCTTATCAGCCAGCGATAAAAAATATATAATGAAAGCAAAAACAAAGATACATGCCGAAAGGAGTTTCTCATGAAAAAAATTATAAATGAACCGACACAAGTTGTTGATGAAATGTTGCAGGGATTGTCATTCATGCATGATGACTTGGTAGAACGCTTAGATGGTTTTGATGTCATTGTTAGAAAGGCAGAAAAGACAGGAAAAGTTGGTCTCATTTCAGGTGGAGGTTCAGGACATGAACCAAGTCATGCTGGATTTGTAGGAGATGGAATGTTGTCTGCTGCCATTTGTGGAGCAGTCTTCACTTCACCTACTCCGGACCAAATTTTAGAAGCCATTAAGGCGGCTGATGAAGGTGCTGGAGTTTTCATGGTCATCAAGAACTATTCTGGTGACATTATGAACTTTGAAATTGCACAAGAACTTGCTGAAATGGAAGGTATTGATGTAGCAAGCGTTGTGGTTGATGATGATATCGCTGTTGAAAATAGTCTCTATACCCAAGGCCGTCGAGGTGTTGCAGGTACTATATTAGTCCATAAAATTTTGGGTGATGCGGCTCGTTCTGGTAAATCATTAGTTGAAATGAAGGACTTGGCCGATAAACTTGTCTTAGAAATTAAAACAATTGGGCTAGCCTTGTCTGGAGCAACCGTTCCTGAGGTTGGGAAACCAGGTTTTGTTCTAGAAGAAGATGAATTTGAATATGGAGTTGGTATTCACGGTGAGCCAGGATATAAAAAAGAGAAAATGCAACCTTCAGCACAATTGGCCTCAGAATTGGTTGAAAAACTATCTGAAGGTTTCCAACTTAAAGCTGGTGAACGCTATGGCCTTCTCATTAATGGTTTAGGAAGCACTCCTCTTATGGAACAATACGTATTTGCAAATGATGTGGCTAAATTACTCCATGAAAAAGGTGTTGACTTGGCATTTAAGAAAATTGGAAACTATATGACATCAATTGATATGGCTGGATTATCATTAACATTGATTCGATTGGCAGATGATGAGTGGTTGGATGCTCTAAATGCACCTGTTACTACACCAGCTTGGTAAAACTCAAGGAGGAAATGTCGCATGAATGCTGAACAAGCTCTTGAATGGATGAAGCTTTTTAATGAAAAGATTCAAGAACAGAAAGATTACCTTAGTGAGCTAGACACCCCTATAGGAGATGGAGACCACGGTGGAAATATGGCGCGTGGAATGGCTGCAGTTATGGAAAACTTAGAAGGAAAGCAATTTGAGACCAGCAGTGATGTTTTTAAGCTTGTCTCAATGCAACTGCTGAGTAAGGTAGGCGGTGCTTCTGGTCCTCTGTATGGCTCTGCTTTTATGGGCATGGCCAAGGCTGATTCAAATTCGAAAATAGAGGAAATCTTACAAAGTGGTTTGGATATGATTGTCAAACGTGGGAAAGCAGAAGTGGGAGAAAAGACAATGGTTGACGTTTGGACTCCTGTTATTGCTGCCTTGTCTGCTGGCCAATTGACTCAAGAGGTTATTGATAAGGTAGTGAATGCTACCAAAGATTTACTTGCAACTAAAGGAAGGGCATCTTATGTAGGAGAACGTTCTCTTAGACATATTGATCCTGGATCATTCTCATCAGGATTACTCTTTACTGCTCTTTTAGAAACTGGGGTGGTTTAATGGGAAGTATTGGTCTTGTTATCGTTTCACATTCCAAACACATTGCACAAGGTGTTGTTGAACTGATTAGTGAAGTAGCTAAAGATGTTCCGATTACTTATGTAGGAGGAACCGAAGATGGAGGAATTGGAACAAGTTTTGATCAAGTAGATAGGGTTGTTTCCGAAAATCCAGCAGATACTTTATTAGCTTTTTTTGACCTAGGTTCTGCTAAAATGAACTTAGAAATGGTGGCTGATTTCAGTGATAAAAGTATCATCATCAACAGGGTTCCAATTGTAGAAGGTGCCTATACTGCAGCTGCTCTTCTTCAGGCTGGTACAGAACTGTCAGTTATTCAAACACAGTTGGCGGAGCTTGAAATAAATAAATAAATAAATAAATAAATAAGGAATTTTACTATAACTCATTTTATAGGTGAGTTATTGATTATCTCTACTATCAAATTTTAAGTGGATTATTACAAAATCAGAAAGGGATTGCTTTATGCAGTTCCTTTTTAATGTAAAAGGAGTGGAATCATAGCGTTTCTAAATTGTTAATACTCTTCGAAAATCAAATTCAAACCACGTCAACGTCGCCTTGCCGTACTCAAGTACAGCCTGCGGCTAGTTTCCTAGTTTGCTCTTTGATTTTCATTGAGTATAATAATTCAAAACTGATTGTGATGGGACTATTCTAGCTTTAGAATTGCTCAAAAATTAAAATTTAAGGCAATCAATGGCTTAGAATAGTGCGAAAACATTTAGTTTATAGGAATTCTAAGTCTAGAATTGCATAGATATTTATGAAGTTAGGGTATTCGATAGTTAGGATTGTTCTATTCTGAAAGATTTGGGATGTCAATTGTATAGGATAGTAGTTTGCCAATGAATTTTGTTGAAAGATTCCTTGTTTTATGGTAGTCTAAAGTAAAAGAAAGCCCTACCATTATATTTGTTTCTTTAATCTGACTTGCTTTAGGTCTAGAAGAGGGATAGATATTTGAGGTTTTCAAATAATAATAATATTTTCACTTGCAAAAAATGTATTTCAACTTTACCTAATGTAAAATAAGGAAATATCATGAAACGTTTCTGACTTGTTGGAAAGAGAATGTGAGCTAAAAATGGATTCTCTTTACATATTAGGAGTAGGTAGATGAGTAATCTAGAGTCAATTCGTAAAGCGCATATCATCGTGTGGGGTGCCTATCTATTTTTATCATTAAGGGCGCCGCTAATTAGTAGCACAGAGTATTTCTTGCTTATTTTTTTAGCATTTCTCTATTCAATAGTATCGTTACCTATATACTCTGTGAAGAATAAAATAGTGTCCATTTGTTTGGCGATAAACTCGATTCTGTTAATGAGTTTCCCGATTTTAATCAATAAATATTTCCCAGGAAACGTTTCTACTTATATCGTATTAATCAGTATTTTTATCCTGGAGTTCTTAATCTTTAATAAATTTGGTAAAGATTTTGATACTAGACTAGCTAGCGAGTATAGGAAAATTAGTCAGTTTAAAAGTAAGATGTCTCAATCTCTTTGGATAAAATATTTAGAGATTTCTAGTTTTATATTAACTATATTTCCATTTATTCTTCATGGTACAGTTGATAATCGTGTATTGACTCTTATCTTTTTGATAAAAATTTGTGTAGATACTACGATAAAAATTCTATTAAACAGAATTTTTAAGACAAGTAAGGTAATGAAAAGGAGGATATTTTCTCTTTTTGTACTAGATTTGATTGTATATTTATTTTTAGGCTATGTTTTAGCAATGCAAAAAGATGGATACCTATTTTCAATTCTACTAATTTTTTCTAATTTTTCACTTCCCTTTATCAGAGAAAAAGAGTATGAATTATTTAAAAACAAGAAATGAGATAGATATGGTTAAATCTTAGTTCTCTTTAAAATCAAATAGTGAAAGGATATCTTAGTTAGTATTATGATGGTTGTTTTGATTTTGATGGTTGTGATGTTTCTGTATTGTGTAATTACAGAGTATTTTCAGAATAGTTATATTGACTGTATACTATTTCTAACATTGCTGATTTCTCATTTGATATGGGATTACTATTTTTTACCCATTGAAGTCTTAGTAGCATTAAGTGGAGTAAATTTGTTGTCAAGATTTTTCAAAAAAAAAAAAGAGAAGTCAATAGATTTGCTAGTGGATTACTAAGATGAAAGGTAAAATTGGAATATTTAAAATGAAACATTTTTTTGCAGGAATTGGTGAGATAAGATTTATTAGTTATCTATTGTCTCTATGTGTAGGACTAGCCCCTCTTTTTCATATCTATGTAATAGGCTCTGAAATGAGTTTTGTGAAAATAGTATTATCTATTTTGGGAGTCATATTTGTATGTATTTTAACTATTGCTCGAATTTATAGGAGATTTTTCTATAATTCACTAGAATAGTATGGGTTAGTTAATCAATTGGAACGATTATTCTTTGTGATACTATACCACTTTTAAGTTTTTACATTAAACAGCTGTCTGAAGTGACAGTTGTTTATCTTAGAAAGGAAAACCTCAAATTGCCCTACAAATTTCTACTTTTCGACCTTGACCACACTCTTCTTGATTTTGATGCTGCTGAGGATGTGGCTTTGACGCAACTCCTAAAAGAAGAAGGGGTTGCAGATATTCAGGCTTACAAAGACTTTTACGTTCCCATGAACAAGGCTCTCTGGAAGGACTTGGAGCAAAAGAAAATTAGTAAACAAGAGCTGGTTAACACGCGCTTTTCTCGTTTATTTGCTCACTTTGGACAGGAAAAAGACGGTAGTTTTTTAGCCCAGCGTTACCAATTTTACCTCGCACAACAGGGACAAACGATTTCGGGCGCTCATGAACTCTTAGACTGCCTCATTGAGCGAGATTATGAGCTGTATGCTGCGACAAATGGAATAACGGCCATTCAGACAGGTCGTTTGGCTCAATCGGGTCTAGCACCTTATTTCAATCAAGTCTTTATCTCTGAACAATTGCAAACACAAAAGCCTGATGCTCTCTTTTATGAAAAGATTGGTCAGCAGATTGAAGGATTTAGCAAAGAAAAGACTCTGATGATTGGAGATTCCCTAACCGCCGACATTCAGGGAGGCAATAATGCTGGGATTGACACGATTTGGTACAACCCTCATCACCTCGAAAATCATACACAAGCCCAGCAGACTTACGAAGTCCATTCTTACCAAGACTTGTTGGATTGCTTAGATAAACTGTAAAAAGTGGTTTCCATAGCCACTTTTTGCTATAATAGAGGCAGTAAAAACGAAGGAGTTGGCTTATGGAACACTCGTCTTGGCATGCTTTGATAAAGGAACAATTACCTGAGGGGTATTTCGGGAAAATCAATCAGTTTATGGAGCAGGTCTATGCTCAGGGGACTGTTTATCCACCCAAAGAAAAGGTTTTTCAGGCTCTCTTAACAACACCGCTTGAAGAAGTTAAGGTGGTGATTCTAGGGCAAGATCCCTATCACGGGCCAGGTCAAGCGCAAGGCTTGAGTTTTTCTGTACCTGATTCTATTCCAGCTCCACCATCCCTGCAAAATATCTTGAAAGAATTAGCAGATGATATTGGCGTTAAGAAATCTCATGATTTGACGTCTTGGGCTGAGCAAGGAGTCTTGCTTCTTAATGCTTGTTTGACGGTTCCTGCTGGGCAGGCCAATGGTCATGCTGGTCAAATATGGGAACCTTTTACTGATGCTGTGATTCAGGTGGTCAATCATCTAGATAGACCAGTCGTTTTTGTACTCTGGGGAGCTTATGCACGCAAGAAGAAGGCCTTGGTTACCAATCCTCATCACTTGGTTATCGAATCAGCCCATCCCAGTCCTTTGTCAGTTTATAGAGGATTTTGGAGTTCCAAGCCTTTTTCCAAGGCCAATGCATTTTTAAAAGAGACTGGACAAGAGCCAATAGATTGGCTTAGATAAGGAGAAAATATGCCTCAGTTAGCGACGATTTGCTACATTGATAACGGGAAAGAACTGCTCATGCTCCACCGTAATAAGAAACCCAATGATGTCCATGAAGGCAAATGGATTGGCGTGGGTGGTAAGCTAGAGAGAGGTGAGACTCCTCAGGAATGCGCGGCGCGTGAAATCCTTGAGGAAACAGGGCTGAAAGCCAAGCCAGTTCTAAAAGGTGTCATCACTTTTCCTGAATTTACGCCAGATTTAGACTGGTACACCTATGTTTTTAAAGTGACGGAGTTCGAGGGGGACTTGATTGACTGCAACGAGGGAACGCTAGAATGGGTTCCCTATGATGAGGTTTTGAGCAAGCCGACTTGGGAAGGTGACCATACCTTTGTTGGGTGGCTTTTAGAGGATAAACCTTTCTTTTCAGCCAAGTTTGTTTATAATGGGGATAAATTGTTGGATACCCAAGTTGATTTCTATGAATAAAGGAGAAAGCAGATGCTACTAATCAAAAATGGTCGTGTTATGGATCCCAAGTCTGGTTTGGATCAAGTGTGTGATGTCTTGGTTCAAGATGGGAAAATTATCAAAATTGCGCCTGAGATCACGGAAGAAGGAGCAGAACTGATTGATGCTAGTGGTCTAGTAGTTACTCCTGGCTTAGTTGACATTCACGTTCATTTCCGTGAACCTGGTCAAACTCATAAAGAAGACATTCATACTGGTGCCCTAGCAGCCGCTGCAGGCGGTTTTACAACTGTTGTCATGATGGCTAATACTAGTCCAACCATTTCAGACGTGGAGACTTTGCAAGAAGTTCTCCAGTCAGCTGCCAAAGAGAAGATTAATGTTAAGACAGTTGCGACCATTACTAAGAACTTTAATGGCCAAGACTTGACTGACTTTAAGGCGCTTTTAGAAGCAGGTGCGGTTGGTTTCTCTGATGACGGTATCCCACTTGAAAGTAGTAAAGTTGTCAAGGAAGCTATGGAGGAAGCTAAAAAGCTTAATACCTTTATTAGTCTCCATGAGGAAGATCCAGGATTGAACGGTGTTCTTGGCTTTAACGAAAATATTGCTAAAGAACATTTCCATATCTGCGGTGCGACTGGGGTAGCTGAGTATGCTATGATGGCGCGTGATGTCATGATTGCCTATGCAACTAAGGCTCATGTTCACATTCAGCATTTGTCTAAGGAAGAAAGTGTTAAAGTAGTTGAGTTTGCTCAGGGGCTGGGTGCGCAAGTCACAGCAGAAGTAGCGCCACAGCATTTCTCTAAAACAGAAGCACTCCTTTTGACACAAGGTAGCAATGCTAAGATGAATCCGCCACTTCGTTTGGAATCAGACCGTCGTGCCGTGATTGAAGGTCTCAAGTCGGGTGTCATCACAGTTATTGCGACAGACCACGCGCCTCACCATGCGGATGAAAAAAATGTTGAGGATATTACCAAGGCACCATCTGGTATGACTGGCTTAGAAACATCCCTATCTCTTGGTTTGACTTATTTGGTGGAAGCTGGAGAGTTAAGCTTGATGGAATTACTAGAAAAGATGACCTACAACCCAGCCAAGCTTTACAACTTTGAAGCAGGTTACTTGGCTGAGAATGGTCCAGCGGACATCACTATTTTTGATGCTAAGGCTGACCGCCTTGTGGACTCCCATTTTGCTTCCAAAGCAACTAATTCACCATTTATCGGTGAAGCCTTAAAAGGGCAGGTTAAATATACCATCTGTAAGGGACAAATTGTCTATCAAAACTAGGTGGGAGTCTGCTCTGTAAACAAAAAGAATAGAGAGCCTATATGTACCAAACCTATCATTTTAAAGACAAGTTTATCTTATTTTTAAAGATATTTTTCCCTATCCTGATTTATCAATTTGCCAATTATTCTGCATCCTTTGTTGATACGACTATGACAGGCCAATACAATACCATGGATTTAGCTGGAGTATCAATGGCAACCAGTATCTGGAATCCTTTCTTTACATTCCTAACAGGGATTGTGTCAGCCCTGGTACCTATCATTGGTCACCATCTTGGTCGAGGCAAAAAGGAAGAGATTGCGTCTGATTTTTACCAGTTCATCTATCTGGCCTTGGGTCTATCTGTGCTCTTACTGGGGATGGTACTATTCTTGGCACCACCAGTCTTGAATCATATCGGACTAGAAGCACCGGTGGCGGCAGTAGCGGTTCGTTATCTCTGGTTTTTATCTATCGGAATTATCCCCTTGTTGCTCTTTAGTGTCATTCGTTCCTTGCTGGATTCGCTGGGTTTGACCAAACTGTCCATGTACCTCATGCTTTTGTTGCTTCCTTTGAATAGTGGATTTAACTACCTCTTGATTTACGGAGCCTTTGGTGTTCCAGAGTTGGGAGGTGCTGGCTCTGGTTTAGGAACTTCCTTGGCCTACTGGGTCTTGCTGGGAATTTCTGTTCTGGTTTTATTTAAACAGGAGAAGCTCAAAGCCTTGCATTTTGAGAAACGCATTCCGCTTAATATGGATAAAATCAAGGAAGGAGTTCGCTTAGGTCTGCCTATTGGGGGAACTGTCTTTGCGGAAGTAGCTATCTTTTCCGTGGTTGGTTTAATTATGGCTAAGTTCTCTTCTTTGATAATAGCTAGTCACCAGTCAGCTATGAATTTTTCAACTCTCATGTACGCCTTTCCTATGAGTATCTCATCGGCTATGGCCATTGTCGTTTCCTATGAAGTGGGAGCCAAGCGATTTGATGATGCGAAAACCTATATTGGTCTAGGAAGATGGACAGCCCTCATTTTTGCGGCCTTCACCTTATCCTTCCTTTACATTTTTAGAGGAAGTGTAGCTAGTCTTTATGGTAACGACCCAGAATTTATCGATTTGACAGCGCGCTTTTTAACTTATAGTCTTTTCTTTCAGTTAGCAGATACCTTTGCGGCACCGCTTCAGGGAATTTTACGGGGGTATAAGGATACAGTTATCCCTTTTTACCTTGGTTTGGTTGGTTATTGGGGCGTAGCAATCCCAGTGGCTATGGTATTTGATTCCCTAACAGATTTTGGAGCTTATTCTTACTGGATCGGCTTGATTATTAGTCTAATCGTTAGTGGGGCGCTATACCGTTGGCGTTTAACTGTGATTATGAAGAGATTTGAATCTTTAGAAAAATCTAAACGCTAAAAAGTTTGTGAAAAAATATTCTTAGTAAGAAAATCCCTTGTTTTCATGGGGTTTTCTTTTTTATTTTGTGAATTTTTCTTTAGAAAAACTTTGACAGTATTTTCCAAAAACGGTAAAATAGTAAGGTAAGAAGAAAGTTAGAAAGGCAAGAAGATGTCAACTTTAGATAAAAATCTTTTGCTAGAAATGTTCCATAAGATGGAAGAAATCCGTCGTATGGACTTAAAAATTGCACAATTAGTAAAGAAAGGGAAAGTGCCAGGAATGACGCACTTTTCTGTTGGAGAAGAGGCAGCTAACGTGGGTGCTATGTTGGCTCTAAATCCAGATGATCTGATCACATCAAACCACCGTGGTCATGGACAAGCTATTGCCAAAGGAATTGACCTAAACGGAATGATGGCTGAAATCCTTGGTAAATACACTGGAACCTGTAAAGGAAAAGGCGGATCTATGCATATCGCCGACCTTGATGCCGGTAACCTCGGTGCCAATGGTATCGTAGGTGGTGGTATGGGAATCGCTGTTGGTGCAGCCCTTAGTCAGCAAATGCAAAATACTGGAAAAATCGTTGTCTGCTTCTTTGGTGATGGTGCGACCAACGAAGGTGTTTTCCATGAAGCAGTAAATATGGCTTCTATCTGGAACCTGCCAGTCATTTTCTATTGCATTAACAACGGTTATGGAATCTCTGCAGATATCAAGAAAATGACCAATGTAGAACATATCCATCAACGTAGCGCTGCTTATGGAATTCCTGGAATGTTCATCGAAGATGGAAACAATGTCATCGACGTTTATGAAGGATTTAAGAAAGCTGTAGATCATGTTCGTGGTGGCAATGGGCCTGTATTGATTGAAAGTGTTACTTATCGCTGGCTTGGTCACTCATCATCTGACCCTGGTAAATATCGTACGCGTGAAGAAGTGGAGTTGTGGAAACAAAAAGATCCAATCGAAAACCTCCGCAACTACCTCGTTGAAAATAACATTGCAAGTGCCCAAGAATTGGAAGAAATCCAAGCACAAGTTAAGGAAGCAGTAGAAGCTTCTGTTAAATTTGCGGAAGAAAGTCCATTCCCACCGCTTGAATCAGCATTTGAAGATATTTACGCAGACTAAGGAGAAAGAGATAAAATGGAAACAAAAACAATGTCCTTCCGTGACACCATTATCCTTGCTATGTCTGAGGAAATGCGTCGCGATGAAAATGTATTCTTGATGGGAGAAGACGTCGGTGTCTTCGGAGGAGACTTCGGAACTTCTGTTGGAATGCTCGAAGAATTTGGTCCAGAACGTGTTCGTGACTGTCCGATTTCTGAAGCTGCCATCTCTGGAGCAGCAGCAGGAGCAGCCATGACAGGACTTCGTCCCATCGTTGATATGACCTTCATGGACTTCTCGGTTATTGCCATGGACAATATCGTCAACCAAGCTGCTAAAACACGTTACATGTTTGGTGGTAAAGGTCAGGTTCCAATGACTGTTCGATGCGCTGCTGGTAATGGAGTTGGTTCTGCAGCCCAGCACTCGCAATCACTAGAGTCTTGGTTTACTCACATTCCTGGTCTTAAGGTTGTGGCTCCAGGTACACCTGCTGACATGAAAGGACTGCTCAAGTCTTCTATCCGTGATAACAACCCTGTTATCATTCTTGAGTACAAGTCAGAATTTAACCAAAAAGGGGAAGTACCAGTTGATCCAGACTACACGATTCCACTTGGAGTCGGTGAAATCAAACGCGAAGGAACGGATGTAACAGTTGTTACTTATGGAAAAATGCTCCGTCGTGTGGTTCAAGCTGCTGAAGAATTAGCAGAAGAAGGAATTTCTGTTGAGATTGTTGACCCACGTACCCTTGTACCTCTTGATAAGGATATCATCATTAACTCAGTTAAGAAGACTGGTAAGGTTGTTCTGGTTAACGATGCCCATAAAACAAGCGGCTATATCGGAGAGATTTCAGCAATTATTTCAGAGTCAGAAGCATTTGACTATCTAGATGCACCAATCCGCCGTTGCGCAGGAGAAGATGTGCCAATGCCTTATGCACAAAACCTAGAAAATGCAATGATTCCAACAGTTGAAAGCATCAAAGATGCCATCCGTAAAACATATAACAAAGAATAGAATTACATAAAATAAGTTATGTAAAATTATTATTGTCTGTATCAAGAAGAGTTGGTTCGATAATAACCGACGGACGAAGGATTTAATAAGTCTAAAAGGATGACCGCTTGATAGCAGCAACCGTAGTAACTTGAGATACGTTTTGTATCCAAGTGATTTGAAGAGTTGCGACATGAGTGAGTCGAATCGATAATATTCGACGAATGAATTAGTAAGTCTACTAGGTTGACCGCCTAATAGCGCAACCGTAGCAACTTGAGATACGTGTTGTATCCAAGTTGCTTGTAGAGTTGAACACGGGCTAAAAGCTCGGAAAAAAGATAAATCTCCTTGGCTTCATCGAAACCATCGTCGATTTCCTATTTTTCGGTCGCTTTTAAACGCCCTTTGCATCATTTAATTGAATTCGGACGGAGGTCTGCGAAAAAAAGATAGATTTCCTTGTGTTCATCGAACACATCGTCAATCTCCTATTTTTTCATTTCCCTCTGCGTCCTTAATATCTTAGTATAGAATTGGAGAGGTCATGGCTGATGACAAGCTAAGAGCGACTCCTGCGGCTAGAAAGTTAGCGGATGATCTAGGGATCAACCTCTACGACGTTTCTGGCTCAGGTGCAAACGGTCGTGTCCACAAAGAAGACGTGGAAACTTATAAAGACACAAACGTGGTTCGCATTTCGCCACTTGCAAAACGAATTGCCCTCGAACATAACATTGCTTGGCAGGAAATCCAAGGAACGGGACATCGTGGTAAGATCATGAAGAAGGACGTTTTGGCCTTGCTTCCTGAAAATATTGAAAACGATACTATCAAGTCTCCTGCTCAGATTGAAAAAGTTGAAGAAGTTCCTGATAACGTAACACCATACGGTGAAATCGAACGTATTCCAATGACACCAATGCGTAAAGTTATTGCCCAACGTATGGTTGAATCTTACTTAACTGCGCCAACCTTCACACTCAATTATGAAGTTGATATGACTGAAATGTTGGCTCTTCGTAAGAAGGTTCTTGAGCCAATCATGGAAGCAACTGGGAAGAAGACTACTGTAACAGACCTTCTTTCACTTGCAGTTGTTAAGACTCTTATGAAACACCCATACATCAACGCTTCATTGACAGAAGATGGCAAGACCATTATCACTCACAACTATGTCAATCTTGCGATGGCAGTTGGGATGGATAATGGATTGATGACACCTGTTGTTTATAATGCGGAGAAGATGAGTCTTTCAGAACTGGTTGTAGCCTTCAAGGATGTCATTGGTCGTACCTTGGATGGTAAATTGGCTCCAAGTGAGTTGCAAAATTCAACCTTCACAATCAGTAATTTGGGAATGTTTGGTGTTCAGTCCTTTGGTCCGATTATTAACCAACCCAACTCAGCTATCCTTGGTGTCAGTTCGACAATTGAGAAGCCAGTTGTCGTCAATGGTGAAATTGTGATTCGCCCAATCATGAGTCTTGGTTTAACCATTGACCACCGTGTCGTAGATGGTATGGCTGGTGCTAAGTTTATGAAGGACTTGAAAGAATTGATTGAAAATCCAATCTCAATGTTGATTTAAGAACAAGAGTATTTATTTTTAAGATATAGATAAAGGAAGGAAGACATGGCCTTAGAAGTAATTATGCCAAAAGCCGGCGTGGATATGACAGAAGGACAAATCGTCCAATGGAATAAAAAAGTCGGAGAATTTGTAAAAGAAGGAGAAATCCTTTTGGAAATCATGACTGACAAAGTCAGCATGGAATTGGAAGCCGAAGAAGATGGATACTTGATTGCTATCCTTAAAGGGGACGGTGAAACAGTCCCTGTAACGGAAGTTATCGGTTACCTTGGTGAAGAAGGGGAAAACATCCCAACAGCTGGAGCAACAGCGCCAGAAGCTAGTCCAGCACCTGCAGCAAGTGCTTCAAATGATGATGGTAAGAGCGATGATGCTTTTGATATCGTTGTGATTGGTGGTGGTCCTGCTGGTTATGTTGCAGCCATCAAAGCTGCTCAACTCGGTGGTAAGGTTGCCCTTGTTGAGAAATCTGAACTCGGTGGAACCTGCTTGAACCGTGGCTGTATCCCAACCAAGACCTACCTTCATAACGCTGAAATTATCGAAAACATCGGTCATGCCGCAAACCGTGGTATTGTAATCGAAAATCCAAACTTCACTGTAGATATGGACAAACTCCTTGAAACTAAGTCTAAGGTTGTCAATACTTTAGTTGGCGGAGTTGCTGGTCTTCTTCGTAGTTATGGAGTTACTGTTCATAAGGGAATTGGTACCATCACTAAAGACAAGAACGTCTTGGTAAATGGTTCTGAATTGCTTGAAACCAAGAAAATCATCCTTGCTGGTGGTTCAAAAGTCAGCAAGATCAATGTTCCTGGTATGGAATCTTCACTTGTGATGACTAGTGATGACATCCTTGAAATGAACGAAGTTCCAGAAAGTCTTGTTATCATTGGTGGCGGAGTTGTTGGTATCGAACTTGGACAAGCCTTCATGACATTTGGTTCAAAAGTAACTGTTATCGAAATGATGGACCGTATTGTTCCAGCTATGGATGCGGAAGTGTCTAAGAATCTTCGCTTGATCCTTGAGCGTAAAGGAATGACCATCTTGACTGGTACTAAACTGCAAGAAATCATTGAGGAAAATGGTCAACTTCGTATCAAGATTGAAGGAAAAGACGATATTATCGCAAGCAAAGCCCTTCTTTCAATCGGTCGTGTACCAGACCTCGAAGGAATTGGTGAAGTAGAGTTCGAGTTAGACCGTGGTCGTATCAAGGTTAACGAGTACATGGAAACTTCTGTTCCTGGTATTTATGCACCAGGTGACATCAATGGTACCAAGATGTTGGCTCACGCAGCCTTCCGTATGGGTGAAGTAGCCGCTGAAAATGCCCTTAAAGGAAATCACCATGTTGCTAAATTGAACTTGACTCCTGCAGCTATTTACACACTTCCTGAAGTAGCAGCAGTTGGTTTAACAGAAGAACAAGCTCGTGAGAAATATGATGTCCAAATTGGTAAATTCAACTTTGCTGCTAATGGTCGTGCCATTGCATCAGATGCTGCTCAAGGATTTGTTAAAGTCATTGCAGACAAGAAATATGGTGAAATCCTCGGTGTTCACATCATTGGCCCTGCAGCTGCAGAGTTGATCAATGAAGCGTCAAGCATCATCGAAATGGAAATCACTGTAGAAGAAATGTTGAAGACTATCCACGGACACCCAACCTATTCTGAAGTGATGTATGAAGCATTTGCGGATGTTCTAGGAATGGCCATCCACTCACCTAAGAAAAAATAAAAGAAAGATAGATTAGACTGGAAAGATGTTTTCCAGTCTCTATCGTATAAAGGGATATCATGAAATATATTATCAATCATTCAAACGACACTGCCTTTAATATCGCCTTGGAAGAATATGCCTTTAAACACCTTTTGGATGAGGATCAAATCTTCCTGCTTTGGATTAACAAACCATCTATCATTGTTGGTCGTCACCAGAACACTATCGAAGAAATCAACCGGGATTATGTTCGCGAAAATGGCATTGAGGTGGTCCGCCGTATCAGCGGTGGTGGAGCTGTTTACCACGATTTAAATAACCTAAACTACACGATCATCTCAAAAGAAGATGAAAACAAGGCTTTTGACTTTAAGAGCTTCTCAACGCCAGTTATCAATACACTAGCTCAACTTGGGGTTAAAGCTGAGTTCACAGGCCGTAATGACTTAGAAATCGACGGTAAGAAATTCTGTGGTAATGCCCAAGCCTATATCAATGGTCGTATCATGCATCATGGTTGCTTGCTCTTTGACGTTGATTTGTCAGTCCTTGCTAACGCCCTCAAGGTTTCAAAGGATAAATTTGAATCAAAAGGTGTGAAATCCGTCCGTGCTCGCGTAACCAATATTATCAATGAATTACCAGAAAAAATCACTGTCGAAGAATTCCGTGATTTACTATTGGAATACATGAAAAAAGAGTACCCTGAAATGACAGAATACGTTTTTTCTGAGGAAGAATTGGCTGAAATCAATCGTATCAAGGACACCAAGTTTGGAACTTGGGACTGGAACTACGGTAAATCACCTGAATTTAACGTCCGTCGTGGAACCAAATTCACTAGTGGTAAGGTGGAAGTATTTGCTAATGTTCTCGAATCAAAAATCCAAGACATCAAGATTTATGGTGACTTCTTTGGTATCGAAGACGTTGCTGCAGTAGAAGATGTCCTTCGTGGAGTGAAATACGAACGCGAAGATGTCCTTAAAGCACTAGAAACAATTGATATTACACGCTACTTCGCTGGTATTAGTCGTGAAGAAATCGCTGAAGCAGTTGTAGAGTAAAGAAAAGCCATTTGTTAGTCATTGTGGGGGTGAAGAAAAGATATCCTCTGGATAGGACAAATCTTGAAGTCTGCTGAAAGAAAATCAAAAAGAACTCGCTTCCAATCCTTAATAAAAAACTAGGTAGGGTTGAATATAGAGATAAGAAAGTTAGTAATAGATTGAATGTAAGGTGACATAGGCGCGAGTTGCTTTTTGATTTCTATATAGTGTAAATACCACCAAAAGACTATTATCTCTTATAGTTGAACTATACCTCAAAAGTCATAGAGCCGTTTTTGTGAGGTTCTACAGAAGATTTGGAATAAGCAAAAAGCTTTAAATCAATAGTCTAAACTGTTTGATTTAAAGCTTTTTTTACTTTTAATAAGATTTTCCCAGCTTCATATACAAACTAATACTCAATGAAAATCAAAGAGCAAACTAGGAAACTAGTCACAGGCTGCTCAAAACACTGTTTTGAGGTTGTGGATAGAACTGACAGAGTCAGTATCGTATACCTACGGCAAGGCGACGTTGACGTGGTTTGAAGAGATTTTAGAAGAGTATAAAATCATGTTTTTGAACTCATGTTTCTAATCTACTTTTTGTTGCTGAGAGAAAACAGTTTTTGAAAAATGGTGGATGCTGATAACAACTGATAACCAGCAAATAACATAAGCAGTACCTGTAAATTCTGTACCGATAAAGTATGTTTTTTCAACTAAGAGCTGACCGATGAATGGAGAGAGCAGATAGAGAAGTCCGATGAGTATATGTTCTTTATGTTTCATTAAAGTGTACCTTCTTTCCTTATAGGGAGGACGGAATTGTAAGTGTTCAATTTAATGGTGTTTCATTGAGGTAAACTTACTAGAGTGATAGTTTTCATCCCCCTTTCCAAAGTAAGCCTTTTCACACTTATATTTTACAATTTTAAAAACAGGAAATCAAATCATTTTCTAAGTAATTTTGCCTACATTTCCCCCAATCTTACAAAAATGTAAGATAAAAGTCTTTTTTGTAAGGTTAGGTTATGGCAAGCGGTCTTTTTTTGATGTAAACTAGACTCATAAAGAACAAAGGAGTAACATCATGAAACAAATCTTACAGAAGAAAACAAGAAAACCAAGCCATAAAGATATCGAGCGTGTTCAACTGGGATGCGCTATGATGCAAGCGACATTTCATTTGATGGGATATTAAGAAAGGAGATTCTCATGACACTTTTAGATGTAAAACACGTTCAAAAAATTTATAAAACTCGTTTTCAGGGCAACCAAGTAGAAGCCCTCAAGGATATTCACTTTACCGTCGAAAAGGGGGACTACGTTGCTATCATGGGTGAGTCTGGTTCTGGTAAATCCACTCTTCTCAATATCCTAGCTATGCTGGACAAACCAAGTCGTGGGCAGGTTTACTTAAATGGAACTGATACAGCAACCATTAAAAATTCACAGGCTTCTAGCTTCCGTCGTGAAAAGCTAGGATTTGTCTTCCAAGATTTTAACTTGCTAGATACTCTGTCTGTTAAGGACAATATCTTGCTTCCGCTTGTCTTGTCAAGAAGACCCATTACGGAGATGATGAAGAAATTGGTGGTGACAGCTGAGAATCTGGGTATCAACCAATTGCAAGAGAAGTACCCTTACGAGATTTCAGGTGGGCAAAAACAGCGTGTAGCAGTAGCCCGCGCCATCATCACAGAACCTGAAATTCTCCTTGCAGATGAGCCAACAGGAGCCCTTGACTCCAAATCATCTGCAGCCTTACTTGATGTCTTTGATGAAATTAATGAGCGCGGCCAAACCATTCTCATGGTAACTCACTCAACAGCAGCAGCTAGCAGGGCCAAACGTGTTCTATTTATCAAGGACGGAATTCTTTATAATCAAATCTACCGTGGAGAGAAGACAGAACGTCAGATGTTCCAAGAGATCTCTGATACCTTGACTGTCATGGCAAGCGAGGTGAATTAGTATGTTTCGATTAACCAATAAGTTAGCGGTATCGAACTTGATTAAAAACCGCAAACTCTACTATCCTTTTGCGCTGGCTGTTCTCTTGGCGGTCACTGTCACCTATCTCTTTTACTCTCTAACCTTCAACCCCAAGATTGCTGAAATCCGTGGAGGAACAACCATTCAGGCTACACTTGGATTTGGTATGTTTGTCGTCACCCTTGCGTCAGCCATTATCGTCCTCTATGCCAATAGTTTTGTCATGAAGAACCGTTCCAAGGAACTAGGAATTTATGGCATGTTGGGCTTGGAGAAGCGTCATCTTATCAGTATGACCTTTAAGGAGTTAGTGGTATTTGGAATTCTAACCGTTGGTGCAGGTATCGGTATTGGAGCCTTGTTTGACAAGTTGATTTTCGCTTTCTTGCTCAAACTGATGAAATTGAAGGTTGAGCTGGTCGCTACCTTCCAGATGAAAGTTGTCATTGCAGTACTTGTTGTCTTCGGTTTGATTTTCCTAGGCCTCATGTTCCTAAATGCCCTTCGAATCGCCCGCATGAATGCCCTCCAGCTCTCGCGTGAAAAAGCAAGTGGAGAGAAAAAAGGTCGTTTCCTACCTCTCCAAACTATTCTTGGTTCGATTAGTTTAGGGATTGGCTATTATCTTGCCCTTACGGTAAAAGATCCTCTTACAGCCTTAACAACCTTCTTCCTAGCTGTTTTGCTGGTTATCTTTGGAACTTATCTCTTGTTTAACGCAGGGATTACCGTTTTCCTCCAAATCTTGAAGAAAAATAAGAAATATTACTACCAGCCAAATAACCTGATCTCAGTGTCTAATTTGATTTTCCGTATGAAGAAAAATGCGGTTGGACTAGCAACTATCGCTATCTTGTCAACAATGGTTTTGGTGACCATGTCTGCAGCGACTAGTATTTTCAATGCTTCAGAAAGCTTTAAAAAAGTTCTAAATCCTCATGATTTTGGGGTTTCAGGGCAAAATGTTGAAAAAGAAGATTTGGACAAACTCTTGAGCCAGTTTGCAAGTGACAAAGGTTATAAGATTAAAGAGAAAGAAGTTCTTCGTTACGCTTACTTTGGTGTTGCAAACCAAGAAGGTAGCAAGTTAACCCTTTTTGAAAAAGGACAAAATCGTGTCCAACCCACAACAGTTTTCATGGTATTTGACCAAAAAGATTATGAAAATATGACTGGCCAAAAACTGTCTCTATCAGGAAATGAGGTCGGACTCTTTGCAAAGAATGAGGGAGTTAAAGAACAGAAAGCTCTAACTCTAAATGATCATCAATTTTCTGTCAAAGAAGAATTTACTAAAGATTTCATTGTAAACCATGTTCCAAATCAGTTTAATATTTTGACTGCTGATTACAATTACCTTGTTGTACCTAATTTACAAGCCTTTTTTGACCAATTCCCAGATTCGGCTATCTATAATCAGTTTTACGGTGGTATGAATGTAAATGCCAACGAAGAAGAACAACTCAAGGTCGCTGAAGAATATGATAAATACCTCAATCAGTTTAATGCTCAATTAAACACGGAAGGTAGCTATGTGTATGGTAGCAATCTAGCAGATGCTAGTGCTCAGATGAGTGCCCTCTTTGGTGGTGTCTTCTTTATCGGTATTTTCCTATCCATTATCTTTATGGTCGGAACCGTTCTGGTCATCTATTACAAGCAAATTTCTGAAGGTTATGAAGACCGTGAACGCTTTATTATCTTGCAGAAAGTCGGTTTAGATCAAAAGCAAATCAAGCAAACCATTAACAAACAGGTTTTAACTGTTTTCTTCCTTCCTTTGCTTTTTGCCTTCATACATCTAGCCTTTGCCTACCATATGCTTAGTCTGATTTTAAAAGTGATTGGTGTAATAGATACGACTATGATGTTGATTGTGACCTTGTCTATCTGTGCTATCTTCCTCATCGCCTATGTGCTGATTTTCATGATTACTTCTAGAAGTTATCGCAAGATTGTGCAAATGTAAAAAAAGATACCTCGACTTCAAAATCGAGGTATTTCTTGTATTTTATACTCAATGAAAATCAAAGAGCAAACTAGGAAGCTAGCCGCAGGTTGCTCAAAACACTGTTTTGAGGTTGCAGATAAAACTGACGAAGTCAGTAACCATATATACGGCAAGGCGAAGCTGACCTGGTTTGAAGAGATTTTCGAAGAGTATTAAATGCTGAAAAGTTGTCCTAGCAGAAAGGTAACTCCCATGGTCAAGAGGCCAATAGCGAGATTCCGAATCATAGCTGTTTTGGTTGGGGCTTTTCCAAGTTTGGCGCTAGTGTAACCAGTGAGAAGAAGGGCCACACCGACGATAAGGACGGTAGCAGGTATGCGGTATTCACTTGGGAAAACGGTAATTGAAAGCATGGGTGGTAAGCTACCAAGGAAAAAAGAAATAAAGCTAGAGATAGCAGCATGCCAAGGATTGGTAAACTCTTCATACTCAATCCCATATTTTTCCTCTACCAAAGCCTTGAGCGGATTATTTAAAAAGGCTTTGTTGGTGAGAAGTTGGGCTGATGTTTCACACTCACCATTTTGAATATAGGCAGCATAGAGGGACTTTTTGGCTAGTTCCATATCTTGGTCTAGCAAGACTTGCTCACGCGCAACGGCCGCTTCCTCAGTATCTTTTTGAGTTGAAACGGACACATATTCTCCACCAGCCATTGAAAAGGCACCGGCCAAAATAGCCGCAAATCCTGATAAAAAGATAATCCAGATATTGCTCGTAGCACTGGCAACCCCAATAACCACACCAGCAATGGAAATAATTCCATCATTGGCACCAAGAACACCAGCACGCAGGATATTTAAACGACCTGCAAAATTTGAATCGATTTCGTGATTTGTTTCTGACATACTATTCTCCTTTTTATCCAGTATAAAGGAAACAGATAATGAAATCAATCTTTTAAAAGTATCTGAAAAAAGTTGCACGATTTTAATGATATAAAAATGTCGACATCTTCTCTAATAGATCAAACACCGAATGTAAAGAGTATAGAATGGCATAAAAAATTTAAAATTAAATATGATAATCATTTTGTTCACTTTATAATCGTTTACAAGAGAATAATTAGTATTAAATCAAATAGAATCCAAATATTTTACGAACTTTTTTATATTTTTTTCGTAAAACACTTTACAAGTTCTTAAAAACATGATATAGTAATAAAGCTTAGAAAATGAGATGATGTTTTCTAGCAAATATAAACCCGAGTAAAAAATGCCTACGGACAGGCAGGGTTGAATGCCGAAGCGTGGTTGAAAAGCCACATTATTGATAGGGTTAAAAGCCTACTTTTATAAGTTGATGTTAGGACACTTGTCCTAATTCATAAATTTTAGTGTGGTGAAAGCACACGTCATCTTGTGAAACGATCAATAAAGTACGTAATATTTGCTACTAGAGAGTTAGGAAACATCAGGAACAGACATACTCAAAAGAAACAAACATAAAAACGTCAGAAGATTGCAGAGCAGGTGAAAACCTGCTCTTTTTTCATAAGTCAAACTTTAGTGTCTAAGTTCTAAGATACTAAAAATGTGAAAAGGAGTATGTCTTGAAAGAGTTAGATCAAAACCAAGCCCCAATTTATGAGGCCTTGGTGAAGTTACGCAAGAAACGGATTGTTCCCTTTGATGTTCCAGGTCACAAGCGTGGACGGGGAAATCCAGAACTTGTAGAACTCTTAGGTGAAAAATGTGTAGGCATTGATGTTAATTCGATGAAACCCTTGGATAATCTTGGTCACCCTATTTCGATTATTCGGGATGCAGAGGAGCTGGCTGCAGATGCTTTTGGAGCTAGCCATGCTTTTCTCATGATTGGGGGAACAACTTCATCGGTGCAGACTATGATTCTGTCAACCTGCAAGGCAGGAGATAAGATTATTCTGCCGAGAAATGTCCATAAATCTGCCATCAATGCGCTGGTTCTATGTGGTGCCATTCCCATCTATATCGAGATGAGTGTAGATCCTAAGATTGGTATCGCTTTAGGTCTTGAAAATGACCGAGTAGCCCAGGCCATAAAGAACCATCCAGATGCCAAGGCCATTTTGATTAACAATCCTACTTACTACGGAATCTGTTCAGACCTAAAATGTTTGACAGAAATGGCTCATGAAGCTGGAATGATGGTTTTAGTAGATGAGGCCCACGGAGCGCATTTGCATTTTACAGATAAACTTCCAATTTCTGCTATGGATGCAGGTGCTGATATGGCAGCAGTTTCCATGCATAAGTCTGGTGGGAGTTTGACACAAAGTTCGCTTCTTTTAATCGGGGAGCAGATGAATCCTGAATACGTACGTCAGATTATCAATCTTACCCAGTCAACATCCGCCTCTTACTTGTTGATGGCTAGTTTGGATATTTCACGTCGCAACTTGGCCCTTCGTGGTAAAGAATCCTTTGAGAAAGTCATTGAGCTATCCGAGTACGCTCGTCGTGAAATCAATGCCATTGGCGGTTACTATGCCTATTCAAAAGAGTTAATAGACGGAGTGTCCGTTTGCGATTTTGATGTGACCAAGTTGTCAGTTTACACTCAGGGTATTGGCTTAACAGGTATTGAGGTTTATGACCTCTTACGAGACGAATACGACATTCAGATCGAGTTTGGTGATATTGGCAATATCTTGGCCTATATTTCGATTGGTGACCGTATCCAAGACATCGAGCGCTTAGTCGGTGCTTTGGCTGATATCAAGAGACTATACTCACGAGATGGGAAGGACTTGATAGCTGGAGAATATATTCAGCCCGAGTTAGTGCTGTCTCCACAAGAAGCCTTCTATTCAGAGAGAAAAAGTTTGTCTTTAGACGAATCTGTTGGACAAGTCTGTGGGGAATTTGTCATGTGCTATCCTCCAGGAATCCCTATCTTGGCTCCTGGAGAACGCATTACACGAGAAATTGTAGACTATATCCAATTTGCCAAGGAACGTGGTTGCTCCCTCCAAGGGACGGAAGATCCAGAGGTCAATCACATCAACGTCATTAAGAGAAAGGAGAACTAGATGGATTTATGGTTTTCTGAAGTTCATACTCCAGATGTCAAATTATCCTTGAGAACAGCCAAGCAACTCTACGCTGGTAAAAGTGAATGGCAGGATATCGAAGTCTTGGATACGCCAGCTTTTGGAAAGATTTTGATTTTAAACGGGCACGTCTTGTTCTCAGATGCGGATGACTTTGTCTACAACGAAATGACCGTCCACGTTCCCATGGCTGTCCACCCAAATCCAAAGAAAGTCTTGGTTATTGGGGGTGGCGACGGCGGTGTTGCTCAAGTTTTGACACTGTATCCAGAATTGGAACAAATCGATATCGTGGAACCGGATGAGATGCTGGTTGAAGTCTGTCGTGAGTATTTCCCAGACTTTTCTGCAGGGCTTGATGACCCTCGTGTTACCATTTACTACCAAAATGGGCTACGCTTTTTGCGAAACTGCGAAGATGACTATGATATTATCATCAACGATGCGACAGATCCATTTGGACATACGGAAGGGCTCTTTACCAAGGAATTTTACGGAAACAGTTACAGAGCTCTGAAGGAAGACGGCATCATGATCTATCAGCATGGGAGTCCCTTCTTTGACGAGGATGAGTCAGCTTGCCGAAGCATGCACCGTAAGGTCAATCAAGCCTTTCCAATCAGTCGGGTTTATCAGGCCCATATCCCAACCAGTCCAGCGGGTTATTGGTTGTTTGGATTTGCATCGAAAAAATACCACCCTGTCAAAGATTTTGACAAGGAAGGCTGGAAAAAACGCCAGCTTTTCACAGAATACTACACTGCAAACTTACATGTGGGGGCCTTTATGTTGCCCAAGTATGTTGAAGACATTTTAGAAGAAGAGGAAGGAAAAAAATGAGTCGTTTACTAGTTATTGGATGTGGGGGCGTTGCCCAAGTTGCCATTTCAAAGATTTGCCAAGATAGTGAAACCTTTACAGAGATTATGATTGCTAGCCGTACCAAGTCAAAATGCGATGACTTGAAGGCTAAACTGGAAGGTAAAACAAATACAAAGATTGAGACAGCTGCTCTTGATGCTGACAAGGTAGAAGAAGTGATTGCCTTGATTGAAAGTTACAAGCCAGAAGCCGTTTTGAACGTAGCTTTGCCTTATCAAGACTTGACCATCATGGATGCTTGTTTGGCGACAGGTGTCCACTATATCGATACTGCCAACTATGAGGCTGAGAATACAGAAGACCCTGAATGGCGTGCTATTTATGAAAAACGTTGTAAGGAACTTGGTTTTACTGCTTACTTTGACTACTCATGGCAATGGGCTTATCAGGAGAAATTCAAAGAAGCTGGCTTGACTGCTCTGCTTGGATCTGGCTTTGACCCAGGTGTAACCAGCGTTTTTTCAGCTTACGCCCTTAAACATTATTTTGATGAAATCCACTATATCGACATTTTAGACTGTAATGGTGGTGACCACGGTTATCCATTTGCGACAAACTTCAACCCAGAAATCAATCTACGCGAGGTTTCTGCGCCAGGTTCTTACTGGGAAGATGGGAAATGGGTCGAAGTCGAAGCTATGTCTATCAAACGTGAGTATGATTTCCCTCAAGTTGGACAAAAAGATATGTATCTGCTCCACCATGAAGAAATTGAATCATTGGCGAAAAACATTCCAGGTGTCAAACGCATTCGTTTCTTTATGACTTTTGGTCAATCTTATCTAACGCATATGAAATGCTTGGAAAATGTCGGACTCCTTCGTACGGATACCATTAACTTCAATGGACAAGACATTGTTCCGATTCAATTTTTAAAAGCGCTCCTTCCAGATCCTGCAAGCCTTGGCCCACGCACGGTTGGTAAAACCAATATTGGATGTATCTTTACAGGTGTAAAAGATGGCGTTGAAAAGACCATCTACATCTACAATGTTTGCGACCATCAGGAATGCTACGCAGAAGTTGGTTCACAAGCTATTTCTTACACGACAGGCGTTCCAGCCATGATTGGGACAAAATTGGTTATGAACGGTACTTGGAAACAAGCTGGAGTGTATAACCTTGAGGAGTTAGATCCAGATCCATTCATGGAAGCTTTGAATGAGTATGGTTTGCCTTGGGTTGTGGTTGAAAATCCACAAATGGTGGACTAATGAAGCTAGAACAAGTACCAACACCAGCCTATGTCATTGATTTGGCCAAGTTAGAAGCCAATTGCCGTATCTTACAATATGTTCAAGAAGAAGCTGGTTGCAAGGTCTTGCTTGCCCAGAAGGCATATTCTCTTTACAAAACCTATCCCTTGATTAGCCAGTATCTGTCAGGTACGACGGCTAGTGGACTCTATGAGGCCAAGCTAGCTAGAGAAGAGTTTCCTGGTGAAGTCCATGTATTCGCGCCTGCTTTTAAGGAAGCAGACTTAGAGGAATTGCTAGAGATAACGGACCATATCGTCTTTAACTCAGAGAGACAGTTGCGTAAACATGGGGCCCGTTGTCGTGAAGCTGGTATCAGTGTCGGTCTACGCCTCAATCCTAAATGTTCAACGCAGGGTGACCACGCGCTCTATGACCCTTGTGCACCAGGCTCTCGTTTTGGAGTCACTCTAGACAAGATTCCGAGTGATTTGTTGGATTTGGTGGATGGACTTCATTTTCACACCCTTTGCGAGCAGGGAGCAGATGATTTACAAACAACTTTGAAAGCAGTAGAAGCGCAGTTTGGTTCTTATTTGCATGAGGTCAAATGGCTCAATATGGGGGGCGGACACCACATCACAAGAGAAGATTATGATATGGATTTGCTGATTTCAGAAATCAAGCGTATCCGAGAAACTTACAATCTTGAAGTCTATATCGAGCCGGGTGAAGCCATTGCGCTCAATGCGGGTTATCTAGCAACCGAGGTATTAGATATTGTAGAAAACGATATGGAAATCTTGGTTTTAGACGCCTCTGCGACTTGCCATATGCCCGATGTACTTGAGATGCCCTATCATCCACCTTTGAGAACTGGATTTGCTGCTCAGGAAAAACTCCATACCTATAGACTTTCTTCCAATACCTGTCTGACGGGTGATGTGATCGGCGATTATAGTTTTGAAAATCCAGTTCAAATCGGAGACAGACTGTATTTCGAAGACATGGCCATTTATTCTTTTGTCAAAAATAATACCTTTAACGGTATTGGATTACCAAGTCTCTATCTCATGGACGAACAGGGAGACTGTAGCTTAGTCAAAGCCTTTGGCTATCAAGATTTTAAAGGGAGATTATCATGATGGACAGTCCCCAAAAATTAGGCTATCGCATGCCAGCAGAGTACGAACCCCATCATGGTACCCTCATGATATGGCCGACTCGACCAGGATCATGGCCCTTTCAAGGAAAGGCTGCCAAAAGAGCTTTCAGCCAGATTATTAAGACCATAGCAGAAGGAGAAAGAGTCTATCTTTTGGTGGACCAAGACTACTTAGCTGAAGTCCAATCTTATCTTGGAGACAAGGTTGTTTATTTAGACATTCCCACCAATGATGCCTGGGCGCGTGATACAGGTCCGACTATTCTTGTCAATGATGAAGGCCAGAAATTAGCCGTGGATTGGTCTTTCAATGCTTGGGGTGGAGCTGTAGATGGTCTCTACCAAGACTATCAAGATGATGACCAAGTAGCCAGTCGTTTTGCTGAGGCCTTGGAAATACCTGTTTACGATGCCAAACCTTTTGTACTGGAAGGAGGCGCAATCCATAGCGATGGACAAGGAACTATTCTCGTGACTGAAAGTTGCTTGCTTAGTCCTGGTCGCAATCCTCATCTTAGTAAGGAAGAAATCGAAAATACTTTATTAGAGTGCCTTGGAGCTGAAAAAGTTATCTGGCTTCCTTATGGTATTTATCAGGACGAAACCAATGAACACGTTGATAACGTTGCTGCCTTTGTTGGTCCTGCAGAGCTTGTTTTAGCTTGGACAGATGATCAAAACGATCCCCAATACGCCATGTCAGCAGCTGATTTAGCGCTTTTAGAAAAGGAAACGGATGCAAAAGGTCGTCACTTCACCATTCATAAGCTTCCTATCCCAGCTATTCATCAGGTTGTAACCGAAGAGGATTTGCCAGGCTACATCTATGAAGAAGGAGAAGAAGAGCGATACGCAGGTGAACGACTAGCAGCTTCCTACGTAAACTTTTATATCGCCAACAAGGCTATCCTTGTTCCCCAGTTTCAAGATGGCAATGACCAAGTAGCTTTAGATATCCTCAGTAAGTGTTTCCCAGACCGTAAAGTTGTCGGAATACCAGCCAGAGATATTCTTTTAGGTGGTGGCAATATCCACTGTATCACCCAACAAATCCCAGAATAGGAGAAAAAGATGAGAAATGTAAAAGTTGCAGCCATTCAGATGCAATGTGCTAAGGATGTGGCAACAAATATCCAAACCGCAGAGCGTTTAGTACGTCAGGCTACAGAACAAGGCGCACAAATTATTCTCTTGCCCGAGTTGTTTGAACGTCCATACTTTTGTCAGGAACGTCAGTATGACTACTACCAGCATGCCCAATCTGTAGCAGAAAATACTGCCATTCAGCATTTTAAAACCATTGCAAAGGAGCTAAAGGTCGTTTTGCCAATCAGTTTCTATGAAAAAGATGGCAATGTCTTGTATAACTCTATTGCCGTTATTGATGCAGATGGAGAAGTGCTGGGTGTTTATCGAAAGACCCACATACCAGATGATCATTATTATCAAGAAAAGTTTTATTTCACGCCCGGTAACACTGGTTTCAAGGTCTGGGATACTCGCTATGCCAAGATTGGGATCGGTATCTGTTGGGATCAATGGTTTCCTGAAACAGCGCGCTGTCTTGCGTTAAATGGTGCTGAATTGCTCTTTTATCCTACAGCCATCGGTTCAGAGCCGATTTTGGATACAGATAGTTGTGGTCACTGGCAACGTACCATGCAAGGACACGCAGCAGCAAATATTGTTCCAGTTATTGCAGCCAATCGTTATGGATTAGAGGAAGTCACTCCAAGTGAGGAAAATGGTGGACAGAGTTCCAGTCTTGACTTCTACGGTTCATCCTTTATGACAGATGAAACAGGAGCTGTTTTAGAGCGAGCTGAAAGACAAGGAGAAGCTGTTCTGTTAGCAACTTATGACCTAGATAAGGGAGCAAGCGAACGTCTAAACTGGGGCTTGTTTCGAGATAGAAGACCCGAAATGTATCAACGAATTACGGACTAGTAGGGGAGAATTGAGAGATTCATTCTGCTAGACAACATAGTAACTATAAGTATACTATGTTGTCTAGCAAGTGGATTTTATTTTTTAACCCTCTAAAGCTTTCTCGCGCTTTTATGCGAGGAGCTTTTCTGTTTAAGCTTTATCAATAAAACATGTTATAATAGTTGCAGAAAGGTTGGTATTTATGGCTAGGATATTGGTTATTGAAGACAATAGTGACATTCAAGAAATTTTGCGAACACTTCTTACTGAGGAGCATGAGGTAATTCAAGCCTTTTCTGGTACAGAAGGAATCATGCGTTTTGACCAAGGTGGGATTGATCTTGTTTTTCTAGATATCATGCTTCCTGGGAAAAATGGGGATCAGGTTTTAAAAGCCATCAGGGAACAAAGTCAAATTCCAGTCATTATGCTAACGGCTCTGAGTGATAAAAAGTTAATCAGTCAATATCTCTTAGACGGTGCCAATGATTACATAGTCAAACCTTTTGATTTGGACGAAGTCTTTGCCAGAGTTACTGTTCAATTACGTCAAAACGTAGAAAAACAGCCTGTGGAAATAGTAAAAACTGAAAATCTGCCACAAAACTTGAAAAATATCCAGTTTGATACAGAAAGTTTTGAAATCAAAAATAGTCAGGAAACGATTCGCCTTGCCAAGAAAGAATGCTTGATTCTCCAAACTCTCCTTAAACACCCTAAGAAAATTTTTACCAAGGAAGAACTTTATGAATTGGTCTGGGAGGATAGCTACCTACCTGGAGATAATACCCTCAATACGCATTTAAGTAATCTTCGTAAAAAATTAAACCAGCTTGACCCAAATCAAGAATATATTGAAACCATCTGGGGAGTTGGGGTAAGATTAAAAGGAGACCAGCAATGACCTACATGATAATCTTTGTTCTACTGGTACTCCTAATTATTTTATCGATTGCATTGCTTCGCTACCATCTAGCACTTAAAAACTTGAGTCAACAGATTGAAGACAAGATTCTCACGGGTAGTATGAAAAGAGTAGGAGTCAGCATTTTTTCCAAACATTTTTTACATCTCTACCAGCAGATTGAGAATCTATTTCAGGAAGTCGAACAATCTCGGTTGGTGATGAAAAGGGAAAAACAGACTCTGGATATGGCCATCAGCAATATCGCCCATGATATTCGGACGCCTTTGACTATCGCTTCAGGCTACACCCAACAATTGATAAAAACTCCTGAAAACAAAGCAGAAACCTTACAAAAAATCGCCCAGCATCTTGATTTAGTTTCTAAACGTGTAGAGGCGCTCCTAGAATATCGTCGTTTGATGGAAGGAGCTGTCAAACCGAAACTGGAAGAAATTGATCTTTCAGCTTTTATCACCAAAAAGACTCTGGCTTATTATGATGTTTTTCAGGCGGCAAATATCACGCTTGATTTTAAGGTTGAAGCTGGTTTAAAAATGAGGACTGATGAAGACTTGCTGGATCGCATTTTACAAAATCTGCTTGGAAATGTCCTCAAACATGGCAAGGAAGAAGCGCGTTTATCTTTGAAAAAGGAAAAGACACAGCTTGTCTTAGAGATTGCAAACCTTGTTAAACAGCCCATCAAAAGAATAGAAAATCTCAGCAACCGTTTTTATTCTGAAAATCTATCTGATACGGAAGAATCCTCTGGTTTAGGCCTTTATATCACTGAGGAATTATGCCATCTTCTTGGTGCAGAAATGAAACTAAGCACAGATGGGCAGTGGTTATCGGTTTTCATTTATTTTTAACGAAAAGAGGCTCGGCAAAAACTCAATTTCAGGAGAAAATGAAGTAAATCTTCCCACAATAAAACGCATAATATCAAGTTTTCAACACTGAACTGCACCCCAAAAGTTAGACAGAAAAAATCTAACTTTTGGGGTGTTTTTATTATGAAATTAACTTATGATGATAAAGTTCAGATCTATGAACTTAAAAAACAAGGATATAGCATAGAGAAGCT